>DASYBN010000386.1:0-11284 GCA_036500785.1 Acidobacteriaceae bacterium | reverse complement strand
CTGATCTGGCGGCAGCGCGGCGGGCGCAGCAGGCCCGGGCCAGGCACGCAGCCGCGCCGGGGACAGGTGGGCGATGAACCCGAAGAGCGAGAGCATCATCACAGTGCTGGACGCGGGAAGCTCGAAGAGCTGCGTCATGGTAGCGGAGCTCGCCGACGGCGTGCTGCGTTATCGCGGTCACGGTGTCGAGGCGTCGCGAGGAATGCGCAAGGGCGTGATCTCGGACCTCGGCCCGGCGGCCGCGGCGATCAACGATGCCGCGCTTGTCGCCGAGCGCGCCACCAAGGCGCCCATTGAGAACGCGGTCGTCGGCATCGGCGGCCCGCATATTCGCGGCATGAACTCGCAGGGCGGCATCACCATGGGCTCGCGGATGAAAGAAATCACGCGTGAGGATGTACGCTCCGCAATCGACCGCGCTCGCTCGGTCGGCCTCGCGCCGGACCGCGAGGTGCTGCACCTTCTGCCCCAGCAGTTCATCCTGGACGACCAGGCGGGCATTCACGACCCGGTCGGCATGGTCGGCAACCGGCTTGAGGTCTGCCTGCATATGTCGACCTGCTCCGGCAGCGCGGCGCAGAGCGTGATCACCTGCGCGAATCGCGCCGGGCTCGAGGTCGTGGACACAGTCTTCGAGGGCCTCGCGTCGGCCGAGGCGGTGCTCAGCGCGGATGAGCGCGAGCTCGGCGTCTGTCTCGCGGACATCGGCGCGAGCTCGACGGAACTGGTGGTGTTCTTTGAGGGCTCAGTCGCACACACAGCCGTGCTGCCCATCGGTGGCGACCACTTCACCAACGATCTGGCCGTCGGCCTGCACGTGAGCGTCGAAGAGGCCGAGCACCTGAAGCGCACCTTCGGCAACTGCGTTGTGACCTCGGTGCCGCAGTTGAATGAGATCGAGGTCGGCGGCGATCTATCCACTGGCGGAGCACCGGCGCGAATGGTGCGCCAGCGCTTTCTCGCCGAAATCCTGGAGCCCCGCGCCCGCGAGCTGCTGATGATGATGCGCGACAACCTCCGCGCCGGCGGCGTGCTCGAAGCCATGGGCGCCGGCTGCGTCTTCACCGGTGGCGGAGCGCATCTCGCCGGTCTGCTCGATCACGCGGAGAGCCTGCTGCGCGTCCCCGCCCGCATCGGCTATCCCGTCCCACTGAGCCGCATGCCCGCGGAGCTCGCCCGACCCGAGTTCTCAACCGCGATCGGCATGCTGCTCTACACCCATCGCACGCAGGTTCGCAAGGCCAGCGAGGAGCAAGGCCTCCGGCAGAAGCTGAAGTCAATCTTCGCCGGGAGTTTCTAGTTCCTCCAGACCACGGATCGTTCCGTGGGCACTTCGTCAATGGTTCAGAAAAAGCTCGCCCAAATCTTTCATGTGCTGGCGCGTGAGGTATTGCTGACATCGGACCATGTCCGTCGGAGTGCCACTCGCGCCGTACTCTGTGTCTCCCAACGCAGCGCACGTCTTACCGACATAACTGTGCCATGCGGCCTCAGCCGCGGTGAAGTTCCGTGACGGCAGAGGAAGGCCGCTCACTGCGACATCAGGCGGCTCGATGGTAAGCGAAGCTTCGAGGGCTCGCGTGAACAATCGGTGGTTGCGTTCTGTGATGGCTGCGTCTGCATTCAGGCATTTCCCAGACTCGGCATTTGAGAGATTCGCGTCGCCGCATTCGTGATCGATTCTTCGGGAGAGCTCGGACTTCAGGATTTGGCGGGCGCGGCTCTGGAGCGCATTCAACCGATCCAGTTGTTTGTAGGCGGTGCCGGATGTCAGCACGTTATTCTGGCTCGGAGTAGGCGTGCCTTGAACTGGTAAGGGGTGCAATGCCAGCAAAAGAAGCACGAAGAGCGTGGACATAGCGCGGATTCTACAGACTTCGCAGGTAGAATAAACCTCATGTTTCGTTGCAGGACTGCCTTTGGCATAGCCCTCGTTCTTTTTCTTCTTAGCTCTGTTGCAGCCCGCGCCCAGGTCGGTGTGTATGGCACCGTGACGGGCGAGCGGATGTCCGGTTTCACCTGCACGGTAGCCGATGGCCAGTGTGCTGCCTCAGGCGGCGTCGTGAAGCCCTATGGAAGCATCTTCGGCGCCTACTACGACTTTCGTTCGATCGGGCCGATGCGTCTGGGAGTTGACGTTCGCGGCAGCGTCCTGAACTCTAACAAAAGTGCGACGACCTACGCTTCAAGTGTGGATGCAGTGCGCCAATACTCGGCGCTTGGCGGTGTGCGTGGCGAGTTCAAAACGCCATTCCACTGGCTGCACCCCTATGGAGAGATTGCCGGCGGATACATGCATTCCAACGCCGCAAGCACCATTCCGACCAATTATGCGAACTACTTCCAGGTGGAAGGGTTTGCGGGAGCCGATATCTCGCTCGTGCCGATCCTCGACCTGCGCGCGATCGAGCTCGGCGCCGGCGGAGCTTTCGGCTCCTCGACCCACAGCATCCAAAGTATTGGCATCGGCGTTGTGTTTCATACGCGGCGGTCGCGCTAGAAACGACGCGGCACGAGAGCACGGCACGAATCCAGACAGATACGAGGGAACGCGCTTTCATCGGGCGTTTTCCTTACCGTCATGCACAATCAAAACAGGCGACCCCCATCGCCTGAGGAGGCCCGCGTATGTCCTACCAGCCTGAGGATGCAATCCGCATCCACTACCACGATGAAGCGCAGCGCAATGCGCGCATCAAGGTGATCGGCGTAGGTGGAGGCGGCGGCAACGCCGTAAACCGCATGATCGCAGCGAACGTGGAGGGCGTGGAGTTCATCGCCGCCAACACCGACGTGCAGGCGCTCGAGAGCTCGCACGCCCCGGTCAAGCTGCAGCTCGGCGTCAAGCTCACCAGCGGGCTCGGCGCGGGCGCGAACCCGGACATTGGGCGGCGCGCGGCGCTTGAGGATTCCGACAAAATCATCGAAGCACTCGAAGGCGCCGACATGGTGTTTGTGACCGCAGGCCTTGGCGGCGGCACAGGCACGGGCGCAGCGCCGGTGATTGCCTCGCTGGCGAGCGAGATGGGCGCGCTAACCGTGGCTGTGGTCACTCGACCGTTCAGCTTCGAAGGCAAGCGTCGCATGAAGCAGGCTGAGCGCGGCATGCAGGAGCTGCTCGAATCCGTCGACACGCTGATCGTGATTCCGAACGAGAAGCTGCTGGCCGTCGCACGCGACGCTGGCTTCTTCGAAAGCTTCCGCATCGCGGACGACGTTCTGCGCCAGGGCGTGCAGGGAATCTCCGACATCATCACCATCCCCGGCGTCATCAACCGCGACTTCGCGGACGTGCGCACGACCATGGCCGGGATGGGCTACTCCGTGATGGGCACGGCGGTGCGCAGCGGGCCGGAGCGCGCGAAGGAAGCTGCGGCGGCTGCCATGGCGAGCCCGCTCCTCGAGTCCGGCGCGATCGATGGAGCCAAGGGCATCCTGATCAACATCACAGGCTCGAACAACCTTAAGCTCAACGAAGTGTTTGAAGCATCGACGATCATCCAGAACGCCGCTCATGAAGACGCGAACATCATCTTCGGCGCGGTGCAGGATGAGTCGATGGGCGACGACGTGAAGATTACGGTGATCGCAACGGGCTTCCGCGACGAGATGCCGCAGCGCAGAGAGCGCATGCTGCAGGGCGCCGCGCTGCCGGCCTCGCGTGCAGTCGAGCCGGTTGCACCGCCGCCACCGCCGCGCATTGCTCAGCGTCCCGCACCCACGCCGGCGCCCGCGTTTGCGAGCGAAATGTATGCCGCAGCCGAAGAGCACGAGGCTCCTGTTGAGGTGAAGCAGGAGAAGTCCGCGCGCCGCAAGGCTGAGCCGGTCCGCGAAGAGAAGCGTGAGGTTGCGCCTGCACCGGAGCCGGTGGCTGCGCAGCCGCCTCCGCCTCCTCCGCCGGCACCTGCCCCGGTTGCCGCAACGCGAGTTGAAGAGCCGCTGCGGATTACGCCTCGCGAGGAAGAGCCGCTGCGCGTGACGCCTCGCAAGGAAGAGCCGCTGCGGATTACTCCACGCAATGAGGAGCCGTTGCGCGTTGTGCCGCCAGCCGAGCCTTTGCGGATCACGCCGGCCGAGCCGGACCGGGTCCACGGAGCCTACGTGCCCGCGGCCTCGGCGGAGCCCATGCCCGAGTTGGTGCCGGTTCCCGCGTCCGTGTTCGACGACGACTTCTTCCGTAAGTCCAACGAAGAGCTGCGGCCCGCACCCGAGCCGCGCTCGTGGGAGTCAATACGCGAGCCGCTCCGCGAGCCAATTCGGGACACGGTACGCGAGACAGCTCGCGAGACGATACGCGAGCCGGAGACACCGCGTCCGCTCGAGCCCGTTGCTGCGCAGCACAAGAAAGCTGAAAAAGTCGAGAAGGCGGAGACGCACTGGCCCGAGGCGCGGGTTCCAAGCTTCGCAGGATATGCTGGAGGAAGCTCCTCCTCGTCCGAGGAAGACGAGCTGGACATCCCGGCCTTCCTGCGGCGTAGCCGATAGATCGAAAGGAAGCGTCCAAGAAACTGAACGCACTGGGGAGCAGACGAGAGTACATGAATCACAGAATCACAGGCCTCACTCTTTCGCTGCTGATGGGCGCAGGGCTGGCGTTCGCGTCCCCCCGGCGCCACGTTGCCCGGACCGTGCGGCCGCACGCCGCGGTCCGGACAGCGGTCCATTCGCATGTTGTGGTGCGGCGTGTCGTGGTGAACGGGCATGTGCGCTACTACCGGCATGCGCTGGTGTATCGGCCCTACGAGCGTTTCACGACCAGCAGTTTCGCGGAGAACCTGACACTCGGCGACGTGACCGGCGGCGAGGACCCGACCGTGCGCGCGGCCGCAGTCGAAGCGCTTGGCAATATGAACGGCACCGTGCTGGCGATCGACCCCTCGAACGGACGCATCCTCGCAATGGTGAACCAGAAGCTCGCGCTCAGCGCGGGTGCGGAGCCCTGCTCGACGATCAAAGTCGCAGTGGCGCTGGCGGCGTTGAAGGAAGGCCTCGTCAAGTCCGATACGCCGGTCAACCTCGGCGGCCACTATTCGCTGGATCTCACGCACGCCCTGGCCAAGAGCGTGAACCTGTACTTCGAGGTGCTCGGGCGCGCGATGGGCTTCGACCGCGTGAAGCACTACGCAAATGAGTTTGGCCTCGGCGAGCTCGCGGGCTATGACATTCCCGGCGAGCAGCTGGGCGTCTATCCCGATGTGGAGCTGCCGCAGTCCGAAGGCGGTGTGGGCAGGATGTGTTCGTTCGGCGAGAGCATCTCCATGACGCCGCTGCAGTTGGGCGCGCTGGTCTCGGCGATCGCCAACGGAGGCACGCTCTATTACCTGCAGCATCCGACGACGCCCGAAGAAGTCGCCGCGTTCGAGCCCAAGGTGAAGCGCCAGCTCGATATCCAGGACGTGATTCCACAGATCCTGCCGGGCATGCGCGGTGCAGTCGATTTCTACAACGGCACGGCGCGATCGCTGCATGAGAACTTCCAGCAGTTCCCGGTCTTCGGCAAGACCGGAACGTGCTCCAACAACGGAACGCGATTCGGCTGGTTCGTCTCCTATGGCCAGGCGCCCACGGGCCCCATCGTCACCGTGGTATTTCTCGAAGGCGGAAAGCCCACCTTCGGTCCACGCGCTGCGGAGCTCACCGGCGAGTTCTACCGCGCGATGTATGAGCGGAACTACTTTGCGCCGAAGCCCATGCAGCCAACGCAGTCGGCGATGACAACGTCGCTCGGCAACTAATCGCGATTCCGAATCGCGAGTTCAACTTCATCTCTTCAATTCATCGCTTCCTTCCGTCCTTGTCAGGCATCTGAGCGACAATGACGGTGATGGAGATTCTCACTGCAGCGCAGATGGCGGCCGTTGACCGCGACTCGGGCGAGCGCGGCGTGCCCGTTCGTGTGCTGATGGAGAACGCGGGCGCGGCGGTGGCGCGCTTTTGCCACCGCTACGATCCGGGGCTCTCATGCGTCGTGCTGTGCGGCAAGGGCAACAACGGTGGCGATGGAGCTGTAGCGGCCCGAATGCTCGCCGAGAGACAAACTCCGGTTCGTCTTGTACTCCTCGGCTCGATCACGGAGACGCGAGGCGAGGCAGCCGCCGCCTTGGCGCGCGCGAAAGAAACGCCCGGCCTTGAGTTTGTCGAAGCCAAGGACGAGGCCGCGCTGCGCAGCGCGCTCACAGACGCGAAACTCATTGTGGATGCCGTCGTCGGAACAGGTTTCAAGCCGCCGCTGCGAGGCCTGGCTGCAATCGCGAGAGATTTAATTGCGGCGATGAAAGCACCGGTGATCGCTGTCGACCTGCCAAGCGGGTGGGACGCCGATTCCACGCAGCAAACCTCGGAAGATGAGAACGGCAAACCCCAGGCGTTTCGCGCCGATGCGGTCGTGACCTTTGTCGCTCCCAAGATGGCGCACGTGTTTGGACATCTCACGCCAGGCAAGACGTTCGGCCCTGTCGTGGTTGCGCCCATCGGCACGCCGCTCGAATCGATCCCCGCAAAGACCGACCTCTGCTGGACGGGAACATCAAAGCGCATCGCCGAGAAGCCGCGCGAGGTGAACGGCAACAAGGGCCGCTTCGGGCATGTGCTGATCATCGGCGGAAGTCTCGGCAAAGCGGGCGCGCCGTCGATGGCGAGCCTCGCGGCAATGCGGACGGGCGCGGGCCTCACGACCGCCGCCGTCCCAGGCGCGATTCTGCCGACGGTGGCGCGCGTCGCACCGGAGCTGATGTGCGTGCCGTTAGCGGAAGGATCAGCAGCGGGTTTGGATCCCGCTCAGCTTGAGGCCGACCAATTAGCGAAGCTGCTGCAGGGCATCACTGTGATTGGCATGGGCCCCGGCCTCGGACAAGAGGGAACGACGCCGGAGTTTGTGCGTACGTTTGTCGAGCGTGCTTCTCTGCCGATGGTTCTCGACGCCGATGCGCTGAACGCGCTCGCAGGACGCACCGAGCTGTTGAAGCGCGCGGCTGGGAAAAAAGACGCGACCGGCAAGCCGCGCACGATCGTGCTGACGCCGCATCCGGGCGAGATGGCGCGGCTGGTGCAGTCGAGCGTCAAAGAGGTCGAAGCAGATCGCATTAGCCTCGCGCGCCGATTTGCAGCAGAGAACGGCGTCACGCTCGTCCTGAAAGGATGGCGAACGCTCGTCGCGCATCCGGACGGCCGCGTTGCAGTGAATACGACCGGTAATCCTGCAATGTCCAAGGGCGGCAGCGGCGACATCTTGACCGGCATTGTCGCTGCGATGCTGGCGCAGTACCCCGAGCACGTGGCCGAAGCTGTCGAGGCAGCGGTGTTTCTGCATGGCCTAGCAGCGGACTTCGCCACAGTGGCGCAAGATGAGCACACAGTTCTCGCGACGGACGCCGTCGATCATCTCTGGCAGGCATTCCGTGCGCGCGCGGAAGACGAGGACAGCTTCACCTGGATCACAGGTCTCGCAGCACGCGACCGGAGCACCACACATGCCTGAGTTCACGCGCGAGAAGCGCCTCCGCACGCGCAGCGTCAATGGCACGCTTGCGCTCGGCGAGACGATTACAGAGCTGTTGCGCGCGCCGAAGCTGGTGCTGCTGCGCGGCGATCTCGGCGCCGGCAAGACGACGCTGGTGAAGGGAATCGTGTCGTCGCTCGGCGCCGCGGAGCCGGACGATGTGGCGAGCCCCACCTTCACCCTCGTGCATGAATACCGGGGACGCAACCTGACGGTCTATCACCTGGACCTCTATCGCCTGGAGCACGATTCGCAGCTCGAAACGCTGGGCCTCTCGGAGATCCTCGAGCGCGCCGACGCGCTGGTGCTGGTCGAGTGGGGTGAGCGTTTTCCGTCGCTGGTCGCGCGTGCCGACGCCGAAATCGCGATCGAAGTGGGCGAGAACGAGAACGAGCGGCTCCTGTTGGTGCGCTGGCGCGACTGAGCTCTTAAACGCGCCGAGCGCCGACGGGCTTGGTTCGCCTGCGGCGCTCTCTTTTTTCATGCAACGTCTGTTTGTCCGTTGAGCTTCTTCGAAGGACCGGAAGTTTAGACGGCCTTCCAATCAGCGTTGGTGCGGGCGCGGATGCCAATGAATGTTGGAAGAAAAACGGTGAGAGCGGCGAAGGTGGTAATCAAAAAGTCGTACATATCTTTATCCTTTATCGGCTGTGCTGCGTGGATCTTTAGAGCGTTCTCCAGTCGGCGTTCGTGTGGGCACGGATTCCGATGAAGCTGGGAACGAAAACGGTGAGGACGGCGAAAGTCGCGATAAGAAGGTCGTACATACGTGTCTCCCTGTTGCGCTCGCATGAGCGGCGCTGAACCCAAGTGGGGTTGTTGTGGTGGTCATCAGTGCGGACGTTGGTGAGGTTCTCAGCCAGCCGTCACGTTCACTGGAAGAAAGCTTTGTGGCCCGTTTGCCGCCGCTGACCTGTTTGGGTCGCGTCCGGCTGCTTCGTACATGTATCCATACGTGGCAGATGTTCCGGGAGTTCCCACCGATTCGTGAATATCGCACAAACAGCCGTTTACCGGCCATTCAATCTGCTGATTTGTAAAGGAATTCTTATCTATACGAGCGGCGCGCCGGCTTGGTTCCGTTTTTCGTGAAGCGATAGATCGCGCACAGCTCATCTCCAGTTGAGCCGTACTCTTTCTGCTGTGCAATCGCGGCAAGATCGGCAACATGATCTTCGGCGGACATCGGAACGCGGCCAATCCACAGGCGCTCGAACACGGGATGTTGATCGAGCAGCGAATCGTGCTCGGCGTTCACATAAAGCAGATTGAGCGGACGCGGATTTGCAGTGAGATCTTTTTCTACGTGGCGAAGAAACCGGCGCAGCAGGCGGTTCTCGAACGGATGAAACAGGTGCGCGAGGATCGGCTCCTGCGGCAGTGGCGCGCGCGTTGCATCTGCCTCGTGCAGCAGCAGCGGAGCCAGCATCGTCGAGTCGGGCGCGTTCTGCCACAGCGCGATATTGTTGCGCGCGATCTCCGCGAGCCTTGGGTTCAGCTCAAGCCCTTCGACGCGCAGAAACGGATACTCCGAGGCGACCAGCATCGCGCGTCCCTTTCCCGCGCCGACATCCAGAAAGACAGTCTGCCCAATAGGCGCCTCAGGATGAAGCTCTCGCAACCACAGGTCAAGCACAGACCGCAGGATGCTGGGCGCAATGCCGTAGTACGCGGTCAGATCTTCCGGTTCCGCGGTTGTGCCGCGCGCGAGGATCTTCCCGGAAATCAGGCCGGAGGTCTCGGTTCCATGCGCGACGTCGAAGGGATGAACGGCGGCTTTGCGAGGTGGCATCGTCAGGAGCGCTGCGCAGTCAGAATGGGAAACAGAGCGGCGAGCATTTCGATTTGAGTGCGGGAGATCTCAGGCAGCCCGGCGAGACGGTTTTCGATCTGCGCGCGGAGCTGCGCATTGCGCGTCTCATCCGAGCCCGGCGCACGCAATGTGATCTGGGCAATATAACGCGGAGGAACACCACGGACCTTCGCGCCGGCGGCGTCGCGATCGATCACCAGCATGGCCGACTGCACGAGGCCAAGGTCGACGATATTCCGCTGCTGCAACGAGTCATAGCAGTCGCGGAGCGCGTTCACGAGATCGGCGTCTGTCATAGTTAGGAGTCGAAGTTCAACCGCTGATGTCGCGATGGTAGCGCGCGCAGTTGTTGAGATGTTCTGTGCTGCGCCGGCGCCACGGGTCGTTCGCTGCAGCGTGCGCGTTCTGCCGATAAAAGAGCAGCCACGTTTGGCAGCCGTCGAGGTCAGGCTTCTCCTGCGCCGAAGCCGAGTCGATCTGCTGCTTGAGCTGCTGCAGCGCTGGCTGGAACTGATCGTCGCCGGCGTCGCGAAGAGACGCAGCCTTGTCGAAGGCCTGCCATGCGGGCGACTGTGAGACAGGGCCAGCGTTCAGCGGAGCAGTGGTTGGCGCCATGACCTTGTGCGAGGCACGATGCATGCGCACGAAGTTGTAAACACCGAGTGCGAGGATGATGGCGATCAGAACGTAGTGGCGCGGGCGAAAGCGCATGGTGAGCTCCGGGCTAGTGCGTGCGCTCGACGAGATAGAGTGCGAGAGACTTGAGCGGATCGGCCGCTGCGCCGAAGGGCTGGAGCGCGGCGAACCCGTCCTGGATGAGTGCGTTCGCATCCTGCCGCGAGCGCTCGATACCAAACACCGCGGGCCACGTTGCTTTGTCGGATGCCGTGTCCTTGCCAGCGGTCTTCCCGAGCTCAGCCGAGGTCTGCGTCATGTCGAGCACATCGTCGATGATCTGAAACGCGAGGCCGGCCTTTTCGCCGAAGGTGCGAAGCCGCGCGATCGTGTCCTGGGCAGTGCAGGCCAGGCGCGCGGTACCTTCGCTGCTCGAGAGGCAGTGATCGAGCCCGAGCAGACCACCGCAGACGATTGAGGTCGTGATGAGCGCGCCGGTTTTCGAGCGGTGAATGCGCTCGACGAGTTGGGCCGTCGGTTTCCTACCCTCGCCCTCGATGTCCATCACCTGACCGCCAATCATGCCCGGCGGCAGAGGCGTAGGCGCGCCAACGCCAGTGCCGATAGCGAACGAAAAGTCGCGCAGAATTTCGACGATGGTCGGCGCACCGGCTTCGATCTGCGCAATCGTTTGGAACGCGAGTGTCTGGAGCGCGTCGCCCGCGAGGATCGCTATCGCTTCGCCAAACGCGACGTGACATGTAGGCTTGCCGCGGCGGAGGTCGTCATTGTCGAGCGCGGGCAGGTCGTCGTGAATCAGCGAGTAGGTGTGCACCATCTCGATCGCTGCGCCGAGGTTTGGCGCGGCCCCCGGAAGCTCGTGCGCGACGCAGCGCGCCGCCTCCATGCAGAGAATCGGCCGCAGGCGTTTGCCGCCCGCAAACGTGGAGTGCCGCATGGCACGGTGAATGGAATGAGGTTCGACAGTCGGAGCCGGCAACAGACGCTCCAGCGCGTCGTCAGTCAGCGCGGCGCCGGTCTTCAGGAGCGATTGCACATCGGCGTTCATGCGTCAGGCTTGATTGTACGCGAGCGCACAACAAGTCCTCCAAGCACCAGCAGCGCGAGAACGCTGACGCTATCACCAGCGAGCTGATCCCATGGGCGCCTCCACCGGATGTCGATTTCCGAAGTTCCTGCAGGGAGCGCGATCGCCAGCAAGCCGTCGTCGCGCCGCAGATGCTGCGGGACAAGCGTTCTATTCCGAAGGACCTGCCACGAAGGATAGTCGCGCAGATTGAAGATGAGAATCCGCGGCTTATCAAGCTTGAGCTGAAGATGATGCGGTGCGATGCCGC
>DASYBN010000385.1:0-4678 GCA_036500785.1 Acidobacteriaceae bacterium | reverse complement strand
TACATGGAGATCATCAAGCTCGGCCTGCGCGTCATGGACACCACCGCGGTCTCGCTCTGCAAGGACAACAACCTGCCGATGATCATCTTTTCCATGCGCGAGATGGGCAACATCGTCCGCGTTGTGCAGGGCGAAAAGCTCGGCTCGCTCGTCACCGCCTGAGTTCTGTTCGCCGGGCGTAAACTATCCTCATGGGCATCACCCGCCAGCAGGCGCTCGACTGCTTCGCCTCCGACGACCTCATCGGCATCGGCATGGAGGCCGATGCGATCCGACGCAAGCTGCACCCCGACGGCGTCGTCAGCTACATCATCGACCGCAACATTAACTACACCAACTTCTGCACCGAGTACTGCACCTTCTGCGCGTTCTATCGTCCGCTCAAGGGCAAACTCGCCGCCGAAGGCTACATCCTCGACTTCGACACCATCTACGACAAGATTCGCGAGACGGTCGAGATGGGTGGTACCGGCGTGCTGATGCAGGGCGGCATCCATCCTGATCTCAAGATCGACTGGTTCGAGTCGCTGTTCACCGGTATCAAGCAGCGCTTCCCGCAGATCTGGCTGCACTGCCTCTCAGCGTCTGAAGTCCTCGCCATCGCCGAGTACTCCGAGCTCGATCTCCGCACCACCATCTCCCGTTTGCGCGACGCCGGGCTGGACTCTATCCCCGGCGGCGGCGCCGAGATCCTCGACGACGAGGTCCGCGCCCGCATCGCGCGCCTCAAGTGCCGCACCGAAGACTGGGTCAGCGTGCATCGCACCGCACACGAGCTCGGCATGCGCACCACTGCGACGATGATGTTCGGTGTCGGCGAGACGATGGAGCAGCGCGTCAACCACTTCGAGGTCGTGCGCAAGCTGCAGGAAGAGAGTGGCGGCTTCACCGCGTTCATCCCCTGGAGCTTTCAGCCGAAGAACACCGCGCTCGGCGGCCGGGGATGGGACGAGGCCACATCAGTCGAGTACCTGAAGACGCTCGCCATCTCCCGCATGTATCTGGACAACATCGAGAACGTGCAAGCCTCTTGGGTCACGCAAGGCCTCAAGGTTCTGCAGATGGGTCTGCGCTTCGGCGGCAACGACGTCGGCTCTGTCATGCTCGAAGAGAACGTCGTTCGCGCCGCGGGAACATCGAACTGCACGACCGAAGAGGAGCTCCGCCGCATCATTCGCGACGCCGGCTTCCGCCCCGTCCAGCGCGACACCCTCTACCGCACCATGTTCCTCAACTAGGCGGCGCTGAGCGCGCAGGGGCCGGATCACCCTTCCGTACCATCGCAGTTTCCCCTCGCATCTTCGTATGCTCGCAGTACATCATCCAATGGTGTACTGCGAGCAGCGACCCCTGATCTCGGCCTGGCCTTCCTCTATGCCTCTTCTCAAAACGAAGCTTCTCTCCCTTGCGGCGGCCTCTACGCTGTTCGTGCCCTGCCTTCCCCTTGGCGCACAGAATTCTGCCGCGACATCGCTCCGCGTCGTCAACAGCGCGACGCACCAGCCGGTCCTCGATCCGACCGTCACGGTGAACGGCCGCGTCCTCTCCGCCACAAATGGCGCCTATTCGCTGCCCTCCGGCACGGAGTCCGTCATGGCCCGCGCTCCGGGCTATCGTGCCGTCACGATTTCCACCTCTGTCATCCACAACAACGCCATCGAGCTTCATCCCTTCGCCGTCCACGCGCTCTATTTGTCGGAGTACGGCATCTCCTCGTCCGTCCTCCGCAACGCGGCCTTCGACATCATCCGCCGCGGCGGCGCCAACGCTCTGGTGGTCAACATTAAGAGCGACCACGGCCTGCTCGTCTACCCCAGCAACATCGCGCTCGCGAAACAGATCGGCGCGCGCAATCTCACCCTCATCCACTCGCTGCCCGACCTCGTCGCGCAGGCCCACGCGCAAGGCATCTATTTCATCGCTCGGATCGTCACCTTCAAGGACGACCCGCTCGCGACCAAACGCCCCGACCTCGCCATCCATCTCGCCGACGGCTCTCTCTTTCATGACCACTCAGGCCTCCACTGGACCGACGCTACCCAGCCTGAGGTCCGCGCTTATAACATCGCCATCGCCGTCGAGGCCGCCAAAGCCGGCGTCGATGAAGTACAGTTCGACTACGTCCGCTTCCCCGACTCCAACAGCAAGCTGATCGTGCACGGTCCGTCAGACGAAGCCGGCCGGATCCAGACCATCTCCAGCTTCCTCGGCGAAGCCCACACCGCGCTCGCGCCCTACAACGTCTTCCTCTCCGCCGACATCTTCGGCTACACCTTCTGGAACACCAACGATACCGGCATCGGCCAGCAGCTCAACCATCTCGTCGACAAGGTCGACTACCTCTGCCCCATGCTCTACCCCTCCGGCTTCGCGCACGGCATCCCTGGCCACGCCAAGCCGCTGGCCACCAGCGACGACATCCACGCCACAGTCAAACTCACACTCGACCGCGGCATCGCGCGCACCAACATCAATCCGCTCAAGCTGCGCCCCTGGCTGCAGGCCTTCCGCGACTACGCCTTCGGCGGCCTCGTGTTCGGACCCGAGCAGGTCGCGACCCAAGTCTCCGCCGCCGCCGCCGACCACACCGACGGCTGGCAGCTCTGGAATCCCCGCAACAACTACGGCAGCATCGGCCTCACCCGCCAGACCGCCTCGAGCACCACGCACTCCGAAACCACCGCCGCTGCCGCCCACCCTGCCAATTAGTCTCGCTGGGCTGCCCGGGTCGGTTTCTACCGGATGTGTTCGTGAACCGAGCCTGGGAGTGCCCACGCAGCTGTCAATCCTTACGACCGCATGCACACCCCGGTCGTCCGCTCAAAAACGAGCTTAAATTACAGTCGCCACGTGAGCCGGGCACAGGCATAATGTCTTCGAACCCATAACAGCCGCTGATTTTCACGGGGGCAGGCCTCTCTGCCGCTCGATAGTCCGGCATGGACAGCGGCCAAGGCTCGCGTTCTCGCTCGAGAGCGAAGGGGCGGAACATGAACACGCTCGTAAAAAATTCGCTGGATGATGACTCAGCCGCACCGCCGCCTCCTTTCCTTCGCAAGTGGTCTCTCAAGAACACGCAGCTTGCCTCCTGCGCCAATCACGATCACCTCGCGCTCATCTACGACACCCAGGAGGAACAGTTCGACGTCATCATTCCTTATCTGCGTCTCGGAATGGAACGCGGCGAGAAGGGCGTGTTCGTGGTCGATGACACCAGCCCCTCGGCCGTCATAGCGGCGATGGAGCGACACGGCATCAACGTCGAGGCCGCGACTGCCAGCGGTGCGCTCGCCATCATCACCAAGCACGACTGCTATCTGAAGAACGGCGACTTCGATCCCGACTGGATGATGAACTTCTTTGCCGAGGCCATAGACAGTGCGAAGAAAGAGGGTTTTCGCGCCGTACGCGCATCCGGCGAAATGACGTGGGCGCTCGGACCCGACGGCCACGCCAACAGTCGCCTGGTTGAGTACGAGTGCAAGTCGAATTCGTTCATCCCCGGTCATGACGTGAGCGGTATCTGCCAGTACAACCGCCGCCGCTTTCGTCCCGAGACTCTGATGCATGTAATCCATACCCACCCCCGGCTGATCATTCGCGGCGAGGTGTGCGAGAACCCGTACTACATTCCGGCCGACATCATCCAGGGCCGCGACGATCTTAAGGAAGAATCCGTCCGCCGCCTGCTCGAGAGCATGGCTGAGAACAGCCGCCTGCGCCGCCGCCTTACCGCAGAGACGGAGGCGCTGCGCCGCTCGGAAAGGCTGGCTGCTGCGGGACAGATGGCTTCAGCCATGGCCCACGAGATCAACAATCCCCTCGAGGCGATCGTCAACCTCTGGTATCTGCTCGGCTGCGAAAAGCTCTCGCCGGAGGGACGCGGATACTTCGAAATGATCGGCAGCGAGCTTCATCGCGTGAGCTACATCGCCAAACAGACGCTGGAGTTCTACCGCGCCGGCGCCAAAGCAGACCGCATTCCTCTGTCGAGCCTGGTCGAGGAGGTCACCGGCCTGATCTCGTCGCGCGCGCAGGCGCAGGGCACGGCGATCGACGTGCAACACCGCGCGGTGCTCAGCGTCCGCGGTATCGAACTCGAACTGCGCCGTCTCTTCGAAAACCTCATCGTCAATGCACTGGAGGCCGGAGCCAGCAGGGTGCGCATCCGCGTCTCACCCGGCCGCGACTCCAAACGGCCCGCCCGGCGCGGCGTGCGCATCGCCATAGCGGACGATGGGTGCGGTATTGCCCCGGACCTCGCCGCCAAGGTCTTTGAGCCTTTCTTCAGCACCAAAAAAGAGAAGGGAACCGGCCTCGGGCTTTGGGTCAGCAAGGGCATCGTGCAGAAGCATGAAGGCTCGATCGTCATGCGCTCCAGCACCCGCCGCGGCCACAGCGGAACGGTGTTTTCGATCTTCCTGCCGGTCGATTAGGCCGCCGTCGCCCGATCTCACTCCCATACCTCGTCACATAGCTGCGGCGAATCGTTCTTCACATTGCCCACCGCCGCACCCACCTTCCACGCGCGCATCTCGCCGGCCGGAAACGGACGCAGCAAGTCCACCGGAGGCCGCGCGACATCGCCGGGCTCCAGCCAGCGCTGATAATCCTTTTCCGCCAGGATCACCGGCATGCGGTCGTGGATCGGCTCCATCAGCTCGTTCGGGTCCGTCGT
>DASYBN010000384.1:0-2883 GCA_036500785.1 Acidobacteriaceae bacterium | reverse complement strand
CCATCTCGCTTCCGTCGAAGTACACATTCGCCGAGCTCACATGTTCGGCCAGCTCGCCGCCCTGCTTCAGCACCAGCGTCGATGTCGGCACATTCCACGTCGCCGCCGCCGCTGCCACCATCGCGTCCGCCTGCGCATGCGGCACCGCCGCGTTCAGATCGCCAGGATCCGTGTAATACGCTGGCGTCGGCGTGTAGAACGTAATCGCAAATCCCGGCCCGTTCCAGTAGTTCGTTCCCGTAATAAACCGCGGTCCACCCGCATGAGCCACGCCCACGCACGCCGCCGCGATCAGCAGCGCGAGCGCCGCCAGAACTCTTCGCATCTTCATCTTTTCCTCTTTAGCGCGCAGAGATTCACTGCGCCGCTGTCAGCTCCACCATCGGCCTCGGCTGCATCGCACCCGCCGTCGCATCCGCCTCGCGCCGCCGCAGCACACCCGCTCCCGGCGGCAGCGGCCTTCGCACCGGACGCAGCGCCGTCGTTCCTCTGCTCTGGATCAGCGGCAGCACATCCTTCAGCGCAATCGCGCCGTTGCTCACATCAGCCAGCGGCTCGCCCACCTGCCGCCCGACGCGCGTGCTCAGCCGCCTCACATCCAGCACCACCGTACCATCCGTGTCCGCCATCACCGGCACAACACCCTCGCGGCCGTCCACCGCCGAACTCAATCCCACGCTACTCGTCGCATGCAGAAACACCAGCGCGCGCTCACCCACCCTGTATCGCCACTGTCCCTGCGGCCACATGGCCGCCCACTCGCGCAGCGTGTAGCCTCCACCGGTCTGCCCCAGCACCGGCGTATCCACCCGGAACTCAACCTCAACCACACCCGCATCCCGCCGGATATCCACCACCTGCCCCACAAACGCCGTCGCCGCGCGCCGGCTCAGGTTGGCTAGCGCCGCCTCCACGCTCGTATCCGGAGCCGCCTGCGCGCCCGCCGCAATCGCCGGCCACAACAACCAGATCAGCCACCGAGAGATCCGCATCGCACTGTCCTCCTACACGACACTCTTCGTCGTTTCAGAGGCAAATCAGCGCGACTGTCCCACACCGCAATGCGAAACGCGCCCCGCATCACCCAAACAGGTCATGCCGCTCCGAGGCGCGAAGCGCGTCGGCGCGTCCCGGCGCCGCTTTACTCACAACTCAAAAGCCCGCAACTCAAAACGGAACTGAACCCGCCGTTCCATTGGCTCTTAATCCACGAATCCTATATCTCCGGATAGAAGTCGAAGAACGCGTCAATACTGTTGCGCAGCTGCGACTCAATCGACTCCCGGCTTCCCTCCAGAATGTGCATCGTCACCTGCGCCGAATTGCCGTTCTTCAACGTCACCGGAGCCGCTTCCACCGCCGCCACCTCATCCGCCGGCAGCAGCCTCATCCCGTAAACCAAAACCAAATCCGCCATCATTTGCCCCCTTCTACTGTCTACTGTCTATCCTCTACTGTCTGCCCTTCTGCACCCAAACCCCACCCTCTACAATCAAATCAACATGCCCGAGAACAACTCCGTCCGCGACACCGTCATCCTCGGCTCCGGCTGCGCAGGTCTGACCGCTGCCATCTACGCCGCGCGCGCCAACCTCAAGCCCCTCGTCCTCGAAGGCCACGAGCCCGGCGGTCAGCTCTCCATCACCACTCTGGTCGAAAACTTTCCCGGCTGGCCCGAAGGCGTTCAGGGCCCCGAGCTCATCGAGAACATTAAGAAGCAGGCCACGCGTTTCGGTGCCGAGATCACGCACGGACACCTCACCGCCGCCGACATCTGCAAGACGCCCTTCGAGCTCACCATCAACGGCGAGATCGTTCTCTCCCGCTCGCTCATCATCGCCTCAGGCGCCTCCGCCCGCTGGCTCGGCCTTCGGTCCGAGCAGGCGCTCATCGGCCACGGCGTCAGCTCCTGCGCCACCTGCGACGGCTTCTTCACCCGCGGCAAAGAAATCGCCGTCATCGGCGGCGGCGACTCCGCCATGGAAGAGGCGCTCTTCCTCACGCGCTTCGCCACCAAGGTCACGATCATCAACCGCACCGAAAACTTCCGCGCCTCACGCATCATGTTGGAGCGCGCCATCGCGCACCCGCAGATCGAGTTCCTCCACAACACCCTCGTCGAAGAGGTCCTAGGCGTCGAAGAGAAGGACGTCCGCGGCCTGAATCTCCACAACAAGAAGACCGGCGAGCGGTGGACACTTCCCATCAGCTTCATGTTCCTCGGCATCGGCCATGTGCCCAACGCCTCCATGTTCGCCGGCCAGCTCGACCTCGACGCCGACGGCTACATCAAGACCGAGCACAACGTCTTCGTCACCCGTCACGGCGTTCAACTGCACGGTGTCTACGCCTGCGGAGACGTCCAGGACCGCCGCTACCGCCAAGCGATCACCGCCGCCGGCACCGGCTGCATGGCCGCCCTCGAAGTCGAAAAATACCTCGAAGAACTCGGCCGCTAACCGGCGCATCACGTAAGCTCAAGGGCAGCCAAACGGCTGCCCTATGCTTCGCTCGCTCACTCTTCTTCGAGACCGCATTACAGATCCGCGCGCGTATCCGTTCACTGTCCCGGCGATTTCTTCCATCAACGCGCTTGAATTCTCGCGCTCTCGCATTAGCTTTTTTATCGGAGAGAACGGAAGCGGTAAATCCACTCTACTCGAGGCGATCGCCCAGCATTACGGCTTCGGTCGCGAGGGCGGCACTCGCAACTTTGCGAACAGCTCTACTGCAAGCAACGCAGCAATCGATCCGCTGACTCGTGCACTCCGCCTCGCCTTCGATATTCGCAGCGGACGTGGCTTCTTCCTGCGCGCGGAGAGTTTTTTTAACACCGCAACCCACATCGATGACCTGGATCGCGATGACCCCGAAGACACCTTT
>DASYBN010000383.1:0-19587 GCA_036500785.1 Acidobacteriaceae bacterium | reverse complement strand
AGGTAAAGCGGGACAGGGGATTGGGTTGCGCTGACCACGTATTTGTACGTACCGGGGGTGAACCCCTGAGACGCGCTGCCGCAGCCAGTGGTGCAGCACAAAGCGCCGAGCACGGCGAAGAATAGAGGCAGCGTGAGACGGCGCGCGGTCTTCCGTCGCAGCGACAGCCCGGAAAGCAGCGCCACGATGAAGAAGATGGCCACCACTGGGTTGCGGCTCACCGCAATGCCCGAAGGCACAATGACGCCGTTGCCGTACAAGGGGAAGCTGCCCGTGTAGACGGGATAGTTCGTATCCTTGGGATTCAGGGTAGACGAGACAACCGGGCCACCACCGCAGTACGGAATATTCACCCCCGCAGCTACGGTCGGTGCCTGGCATCTGAGGATGATTGTCCCGATGTAGCCGTTAACAGCAGTAAGGGTGTACGGAATTGAGCCCGTGCCGTTCGTGGAAAGGCTCACATTGCTGGTCGTAAGAGTGAACGTCGGAGCAGACGATTGAGCGATTGCGGGTAGGGTTGCGAGCAGCACGGCGACGAGCAGGGCGGGGCGGGCCAATGAAGAGGGGAACATTCCCGATGAGTATATCAATGTCCGTCCGCGGCGAACCAAGGGAGTTGTGAGGGTGAACCTCTACTGCGCGCCGCGGCGCCGCACGATGGTCTTGATCGTCTCGAACATGATCAGCAGGTCGAGCCCCATCGATTTGTGCTTCAGATAATAGAGGTCGTAGGAGAGCTTTTCACGGCTCTCGGCGAGCGTCGCGCCATAACCGTACCGCACCTGGGCCCACCCCGTCAGCCCCGGCCGAACCATGTGACGCAGGCTGTAGAACGGAATCTCCTCGGCAAGCCACGACGTAAACTCCGGCCGCTCCGGCCGCGGACCGACAAAGCTCATCTCGCCGCGCAGCACGTTCCAGAGCTGTGGGATCTCATCGATGCGGGTCTTGCGCAGGAAACCGCCCAGCCGGGTGACGCGAGGATCATCCTTCGTCGCCCAGCGCGCGCCCTTGGCCTCAGCGTCTGTAATCATCGTGCGGAACTTGTGCACCTTGAACGTACGATTCTCAAGCCCCACACGCGTCTGAGAAAAGAAGATCGGCCCCTTGGAAGACAGCTTGATTGCGAGCGCAACAAACGGAAAGAAGGGAAGGAAGAGCAGCAGACCGATCAGGGCGATGACCGTCGACGCTATTCGTTGCGTGAGCTGTAGCGATTGCTTCATGTTGAAGCCTTCGCAAAAGAGCAGGTTGCTGGGACGCAAACCTTCCAGCTGCAGTTTGCCCGTGAGGCGCTCGAGCAGGCTGCCGACCTCTTCAATCTCCACGCCTCGCATTCTCATGGCCAGCAAGTCATCCACGGGAAGCTCTCCGCGGCGTTCTTCCATCGCGATCACGATGCGGTGTATCGGAGGCTTGAGCTCGGTCACGCGAGTGACGACATCATGGTAGGAGTGACCGCCGCCGTCGGGAGAATCAAGCAAGGGGCTGTTGAAGTCGATGACCTCCATGCCCGCCTCTTTGCGGCTGCGAATGGCGCTGACGAGATTGGCCGCGATGGGTCCGTTGCCCAGCACCAGAACACGCTCGTGGAACATTGCCTTGCCGCTGATCCACTCGAACGCGCGGCGCCAAACGATGAGGAACGTAACCACCAGCGCAAGCCCGAGCAGCAGGACATAACGGGCAATGTCCATCTGCGGGAACATGAACAGCACCAGCGAGAGCAAGAGAGAGAGGCAGCCGATGACCAGCAGCAGACGAAAGTAAATCTCCCACGGCGCGGAGAGCTGCTGCGGCTCGTACAGATCGAAGTAATACGCGCACAGAATCGTAATGACCGTGAGGGCCCCAATCTTCAGGATCCCATGATGGTCCGCGAGAACGTCCATGGTGTTTGGCCCCAGCAGAACAAGCGAGGCCACAACGAAACACCCGCCCACGATCAACGCCTCGCAGAGGAGGAGGATGACCGTCCGGGTCGGATAGTAGACGTTCAAAAAGCGAATCATGGCACCAATCAGTTCACGGCGTCGTACGTGTAATAGCTATCGGCGGAAGGCGGATTCTTCACCGCATTCAGCACAAAACCAATAATGTTCGAAGCTTTGAGTTCGTGTTGGGCGCGCTGCGCGACCGTGTAACTCGTCATCCCGGCGCGCGCGACCAGAAGGACAGCATCGCACGCACGTCCCATGCTCACCGAGTCCGACACCGGAATGACAGGCGACGAGTCAACGATGATCCAATCGAAGTGATCGTTCGCTGTTCGCAGCAGCTCCTCGAATCGCGGGCTGCCGGCCAGGTCTGCCGCCTTGTCGCCAACGCTTCCGCCCGGAATCAGAACAAGATTGTTCAGAAACGGAGCGATCAGCCTCGACGGTGAACTTGTTGGCGACGGCCGCTGCATGGCTTCCACCATCTCGCATTTGCCCGACAGGTAATCAGACAACCCGGGATGCGCCTCACAGCCGAAGTACTCCTGCAGCGTCGAGCGCCGCATATCACCGTCGATCAGAAGTACCCTGCTGCCCTTATGCAGCGCCAGGCTAAGCGCCAGGTTGGCGGCAATGAAGCTCTTGCCCTCCTGCGGCACACCACTGGAGATCAGCAGAGATTGCAGACGGCTCATCGCGCGGAACTCCTCCAGCCGCGAACGCAGACTGCGGAACTGCTCCACCATAGCGCCGCGCTGCTCAAGAGCAGGGAAGCGCTCCACCGCCATGTGCCAGTCGGTCGCGCGAATCTCGCTCCAGAGCACGCGGCTGCCCGACGGCCTCTCCATGATCGCGGTGCCGAAACCCGCCTCCGCCAGCTGAGGTGCCGCTATCGGAGCGGCGACCCGCTCAAAAGACCGTGAAAGGCGCTCGCCGCCAACCGGCGGCACGAACGGCTGAGGCTCCGGTGTATCCATCCGCTCAACTGCGGGACGCGCCGACGGAGGAGCCAGCGGTTGCACTCGCTGGACCGGCGGCGGTGGAAGCGTCTCGGCCGCCGGTGCGCCCGCCACCGCCGTGCTGCTGCTCTCTTCGCGCTCGCTCTGCCGCTCGGCTTCAGCTCGCTGCAATGCCTCGTAAATGCGACTCATCGGACCTGCCTTTCCGCAGTTCGACCAAAGAAGTGAATTGGGCGCGACGGTTCTCCAGGCCCTGAACTCAAACGCGTATCCGCAACGACATCGTTGGGAGGGATGAGAAACGATTGCATCTCCAGCTCCAGATCGGCGGCGACCGAGTTCACAGTGGCCGCGGAGATCTGCTTGGTCTGCTCGACATACGCGAGAATCAGCGCATGCTCGCAGACCAGGTTGATGAGCCGTGGAATTCCGCGGCTGTGCTGGTGCACGAGTCTCGCGGCCTCAGGCGTGAAGATGGGCTGGGTGGAACCGGCGATGCGCAGCCGCTCAACGATGTACTCGGCCGTCTGCTCGGCCGAGAGCGGCTGGGTCCGGCACCACAGGAAGATCCGCTGCCGCAGCTGGCGCACGCTGGGATGGCGCAGCTTCTCTTCGAGCTCCGGCTGTCCTGACAGCACAATCTGCAGCAGCTTCTCAGACGATGATTCGAGATTGGTCAGCAGGCGAATCTCTTCCAAAAGCTCCCACGAGAGGTTCTGCGCCTCATCCACGACGACAACGCACGTCTCATTCATGCGGAAGCGCTCGATCAACCAGCGATTCAGCTGCAGCAACATGCCGCTCTTGGTGCGCGAGGTCGGCGTCAGGCCGAAGTCTGACAACACGAACTCCAGAAAATCCAGCGGCTCCAGCAGAGGATTGAACACGAACGACGTGTAAACCCTCTCCTGGCTGAGGGCGCTAAGCGCCCGCCGCAGGATCGTCGTTTTGCCGGTGCCAACCTCGCCAGTCAGCACCGTAAATCCCTTGCGCGCGAAGATTCCGTACTCAAGCCCTGCCAGCACTTCGCGCGTGTGCGGCATCATGTACATGAACCGCGGGTCGGGGCTGGTGCCGAACGGACTGTTTTGCAGATTGAAGAATTTTTTATACATAGCTATCCACCTATGTTCGCCAGAGGCGGATTTGCAGGTTTGAGTCGCCGCTTGAACCAGCTGGTTCCCTTCGCCGCCGAAGTTGCGGCGGTAGGACTAAGCGCGACGATGCCGAGCGTAGGCAGCTTCGTGAACGCCCAGACATCCCGCTCGGATCGAAGCGACTTATCACGGTACTCCAGATACGCGACCAGGAGAATTCCGAGAACGATGCCGGCCCCCAGACCGCCCACGGCAAACATCCACCGTTTCGGGAAGCTCGGATCTTCCGGCAGATTGGCATCATCCATCACGCGAAACTGTTCTCCCTGTTGCTGCCGTTCGAGCTCGGTCGCCATCTCTGAATTGTTTTTCTTCGCCAGAAGGCTGTCATAGAACTGCTGCGCAGTCTGGTAATCACGTGTGAGCTCCTTGTACTTCGCAGCGACCAACGGGCTCGCCTGCACGCGCCCTTGATACATTCCAATCCTGCCCTGAACCGCGCCTTGCTCGCGGCGCTTCTGCTGGATTGCGTCGTCGTATCCAGCGATCTGCGCCCGAAGCTGCTGCACCGCCGGGGATTCCACACGAACCGGGGTTCCAGCCGCATTAAGCGGACCGGCCGCATTTTGCGCGATTTCTTTCTTAAGGTCCGCGATCTTTCGTTTAGTAGCAACGACATCCGGGTAATCGGGGGTGTAGCGCGCGGTCAGGTCGGCCAACTGCTGCTGCAGATTCTGCAGCTCGGTCGCCTGCTCGGGGCTCGCCTGCGCGGCCACCGAGTGCGCCGGCAACTTCTGTCCCGGTTCCGGAGTTCCGACCAGATCATGCCCCTGTTGCGCGAGCAGCGCCTCGCGGTAGGAACGCTCCTGCTCCAGCCGCGTCAGCTCCTGACTCGTAGAGTCGAGCTCCGTGTTCAGCGACGTGAGCATGTTCATATTCGCGGCCTGGTCGTCGGGGAGTGCACCGATGTTTTCGCGCTGGAAGGCCGCTAACTTGGCATCCTGCGCATCCAGGTTGCTCTTGGCGTCGTTCAGCTGCTCGTTCAGGAACTCCGTTGTACCTTCAGCCGATTGCTCACGCGCCTTCAGGTTCTCGGTCACGAAGAGCGAGGTGATCTGCCGGCAGACCTGCTGCGCGCTATGCGGATCGCCTGCCTTGAAAGAGATGAAGAAGCCGGGCAGACCGCCGGCGCGGGATATCTCCGAATGGATGGGCCGGATGTCGATCGCCTTACGGGTCTCATCGACTCGGGTGTCCATATCGTCCTTCGGATTGCCCAGGTTGTACTGTTTGATGATCGGCTCCAGGCGAGAGCGGCTCAGAATCTGCTCCTTCATCGAAGCCAGCCGGTTGTCAAGATTCTCCGCGACGACGGGTTTCACGTAATCGTCGGGAACCTTCTGCTGCTCGATCAGGATCAGCGTCTGCGAAGTATACGTCGGCGTGAGGCGATAGCTGATGCCAAGCGCGACCAGCGGAAGAATAGCCACCGGCAGAACGAGCATCATCCAACGGCGCTTCGCGATTGTCAGGTAGTCTTCCAGCGTAAGTGTGCGGTGACCAAGCATAAGTCGTTTACCTTTATTGGGCGCGAACCAGCGGTGCAGGTGAGAATGTAATTCCGAACCCGACTATATTGTTGAAGCCCTCCAGAGCATTGACCCCATACGCATGGTTGGAGGTTTGATGGAGTATCGTTTCGCTTGCGTATGCCGAGAGCGATTCAGTTAGACGATGCGAGACCTGCATGGCTGCAAGCACGGTGTCATAGCGCGGGATGATCCCCTGATCCGCTGCCAGGCCGACGTTGTGCCGGTATGCTACATCCGCGGCCAGCGACCAGTCGCGGCTGAGCGGCCGGGTCATTCCAACCTGTACGTCATCGGAAATGGCCGCGAAGATAACGCCCGATCCGCTGGTCACCCCCCGTGTGTAATCCGCATACAGCCCCGTCGTTCTGGTGGCGTACTTGGCCGACGCCCTCGCGCCAAGGGTGAGCTGTGCCGGAATGGGCTCCGTCGACCGTCCATGGCTGCTCTCCGGGCCGAGGCTGATGGATGTGCTCAAGCGGCGCGACCAGTCGCGATCGAAACTCACATTCGCGCCCATAGATTCGATCAGGTAGCCGGAATAGGTGGGATACGTCGAACGCGAGTAGTAGGCTTCTGCCCCGACAGAATCGCGTGCGTCGATGCGGAACTTCGGACCGAACGTACCCATGTAGTCATGGGAGCTTATGCCGGGATTGTCGGATTCGGTGAAGTGCAATATATCCCACGATGCTGACCCTTCAAGGTCCACATCGGGTGTGACCTGCCAGGTCGCGCTTCCGTTTAGTCCATTGCTTATACGATTCGATTCGTTCGTCAGGATATCTTGCGTCGGCCCCAGTCCCGTCTGCACGGGAGTCACCCCGACGTCGCCCACACCCGCAACGCCCGACAATCCTGTCGTCGGCGCTCCCGGCAGAAAGCTGAACGCGTCCGAAACTACGAAGACCCATGACTTCGTTCGGTACACCTGCGAAACAGCGAGATCCTGGAAGGTGTACGACCCGCTCGACCCTGAACTCGCCCTATAAATGTATCCGCCGGAGTAAACCGCGCTGAAGGGATCGCTCTCGCTTTTCGAGATGAAGGCGAGATTGCCGCTGAGCGCCGTATTGCTCTCGACGGATCCAACTTGGCCGGTTTCGAGAAACTCGGAACCGCTCAGAGAGTAGGACAGTGTCCCGAACTGCGTCGGCAGATTGAACCCGAAGTCGTTTGACGGCATGGAATTCGTGACAGGGGTCTGCGTCTCCACCTGCCCGCGCACCGCCAGCGGGAGACAGAGAAGCGAAGCGGCTGCCACGCTCGTCCGCAAACTCCTCATGGGACCACCACCGTATCGTTCGGCAGCAGAGTTACGTTCCGCGGGTTGTCTCCGCGCAAGGCCGCTTTGTAGTCGAATGGAATCTTCTCCTGCTTTCCTTGAGGCCCACGCAAAATATAGATGCGTTTTTTGTGTGCATAGGGCGTCAGGCCCCCAGCAGCCGAAATTGCCTGCAGCGGTGTCATGCCAAGCATCAGCGTCACGGGACCCACATGACTGACCTCTCCTACAAGGAAAACGTGCTGGCTGTTAACCTGCTGAACAAGAACAGTTACGAGCGGATCCTGAATGTACTTCTTGTACTCTGTCGTCAGGTGCCCGGCCAATTGCTCCGGGGTCGTTCCCGCGGCTTTCACGTCCCCGAGTAAGACCATGGAGATCATGCCATCCGGCCGAACCGGAAAGGCGCCCGAGAGCGTCGGTTCTTTCCACACCGTTATCTGTAGAACGTCCGACGCTCCGATCACGTAGGAGGCGCCGTCCGGGGGCGGCACCGAGGCTGGCGCCGCGGGCGCTTCGGCGGGTGCAGCCGGCGGCGGCGTGGGGTTCAGAATTGGCTTAGCTGCCTGGCCAAACGAGGACGCTGTCATCCCGGCGCCAAGAACTGCCCCGGCTAAGAGAAGTTGGAAAACCCTTAACTTCTGTGGAACGGTTGGGTACGATGCCCTCACGAATACCTCTCCTATGGGGTTGCATGCACAACAGCTGCCAAAGTGTACGGCTGGGACCTGTCAGCGCTTAAGAATGTTGTGGATTGCTGCGCAACCCAACCGCCAGCACCTCGCTCACCGGGCTGATCGGGCCACGACGGTCCAATATCGGGCATCAGACCTCATTATCGCTCCGGCTCGCTGCGCTTTGGTGGGAAAATACTTGCCACTGTTGTGCAACAAAATTCTCATTATCCCGGCACAGAAGTGCAGTAGGCTATGGTGCATGAGTGATTGGACCGAGCGACCGTAACGGCACGCGAATTGCTTATCCAACCTCAGAGGATCCTCGACCCATGATGGTCACCCAACCGGTATCCCATCCGGCTCCTGTCGCTCCGGCGAGGCAGGGGAACGAGATGGCTCCTGTCCGCATCACCTGGCAGCGAGCACTGCCAGTGCTTCTGTTGTTTGGTCTCGTCGTCGCGATCTACTGGGGCGTCGCCATCAAGCTGGTCCATGACTGGTACACCGACCCGGATTTTTCTCACGGCTTCCTGGTCCCGCTGTTCTCTGGATATCTTCTCTGGAGCAAGCGTGCGGCGATTCGCCGGATTCCGCTACAGCAAAGCTGGTCTGGGGTTCCGCTCATCGTGGCGGCCATCTTTACCCTTTTTCTCGGGGTGTATGGCGCCGAATTGTTTCTTGCGCGCATCTCGCTTGTGATGCTGCTCGGCGGCCTTATATGGACCTTCGCCGGCCGGCCGATGCTGCGTGAGCTTCGCTTTCCGCTCTTGGTCCTGCTTCTGGCCATTCCGCTGCCCAAGGTTCTCTATAACCAGATCACCTTTCCGCTTCAGATTCTCGCCTCCCGTCTGGCCAGTGCGGCCCTTCCGCTCTTCGGCGTGCCGGTCATGCGCGATGGCAACGTCATCCAGTTGCCTTCGATGCAATTGGAGGTGGCTGAAGCCTGCAGCGGCATCCGTTCCCTGATGAGCCTCTTCACGGCAGCGGTCTTCTATGGCTACTTTCTCGAGCCAAGTGTGAAGCGTCGCGTGATCCTTGCTCTTGCCGCGTTGCCGATCGCCGTCATTGCCAACGGCGTGCGAATCCTCGGTACCGGTTTGGGCGTGCAGTACTGGGATCCGCAGAAGGCTTTGGGTTTTTTCCATGAGTTCTCCGGTTGGCTCATCTTCGTCTTCTCACTCTTCTGCCTTTATCTCCTGCACACTCTGATGAACCTGCAGGCGCGGATGCGAGGAGGTCGCCGCTGATGAGATCCGCGAAGTTCTGGATGGTCTTCGTTCTGTTGGCTGCGTCTCTCACCGCGTTGAAGCTCCGCGGCGATACCGATAGGGTTCCCTCGAGCCAGCCGCTTGACTTGCTTCCGCAGACCATCGATTCCCGCACATCGGAAGACTTTCCGTTGGACAAGGAGACGCTCGGCGTTCTTGGCGACGGCCGCTTCCTGAATCGTGTCTACACCGGCTCGCCGGGTGCGCAGGGTCAGGTTCCCGTCTCGCTTTTCATCGGGTATTTTCCGACGCAGCGCACGGGACAATCCATCCACTCGCCGCAAAACTGCCTTCCCGGAGCCGGCTGGGCTTTTCTCTCCTCGCGCGTAATCGATCTGCCCACAGCGGAAGGGAAGCCTTATCCGGTCGGCGAGTATCTGATCGGCAACGCCGGACAGAAACAGGTCGTTCTGTACTGGTATCTCTCCCACGGCCGCAGCATTGCGAACGACTACAAGGCGAAGGCATACATGATGCTCGATGCCATCCGTTGGAACCGTACGGATGGAGCTCTGGTGCGCATTGTCACGCCTGTCGGTTTGAACGAGCCTGTTGATGACGCGCAGAAACGGGCGATCGGGTTCGCCAATCAGCTTGTGCCGTTGCTGCCGCGGTTTATTCCGAACTGAACGTGATCGCATCCTCGCCCAGTTCGGTCCTCTCTGCGCGTATCAGCTGCTCGCGCCCTGCTTCCTCTAATTTTTCTTTTGTCGCTCTCGTTTGGCTTATGACGAAGGCCGCCCTGGTAGCGGTCTCCTGGAAGGAACTCTGATGACAATCA
Organism: Acidobacteriaceae bacterium; assembly: GCA_036500785.1. Lineage (GTDB taxonomy): Bacteria > Acidobacteriota > Terriglobia > Terriglobales > Acidobacteriaceae > Granulicella. The sequence goes on along the minus strand of DASYBN010000383.1, from coordinate 9,991 downwards.
CGCACCGCAAACCCTCGCGCCGCATTTCGGGCCTAATCTCGCTCACCATTCTTGCTCTGCTCGCGCAGGGTTGCACACGCAACCCGAACGTTCGCAAGGTGAAGTACCTGAACAGCGGTAAGGCCTATGCGGCAAAGGGCAAAGAGAAGGAAGCCATCATCCAGTTCTCCAACGCCATCAAGATCGATCCGCATTTTGCGGCGGCCCACTTTGAGCTCGCCAAGGCATACCTGAAGTCGGGTTCACCGATGGGCGCCTACACGGAATTGCGCCGCACCGTCGACCTCGATCCAAAGAATCTGGAGGCTCGTCTCGATCTTGGCCAGATCTACCTCGCCGGCCGGCAATATCCCAAAGCTCTGGAGCAGGCGAACGCGATCCTCGCTGCGGATCCGAAGAACGCCGACGCCTGGGGACTGAAGTCCGGCATTGCCTTGGTGAACAACGATCGTGACGAGGCCCTCAAGGATATCCAGCAAGCCCTCACCTACGCCCCGGACCGCGCCGGCTTTCATGCGCAACTCGGCATGATTCAGGGCACGAACCCTGCAACTTCGCAGGAAGGCGAGCAACAGGTGCAAGAGGCCGTTAAGCTCGATCCGAAGAACGCGGCGGCACGTCTTCTGCTCGCCGCCATGCTCGAGAAGAAGGGCGATACTGCCGGAGCCGAGGCGCAGGCACAGGCGGTGACGCAATCCGACCCCAGGAATATCCGCGGCTGGGTGATGCTCACCTCTCTCTATCTCCACGGCGGGGATCAGCAGAAGGCCGAGGCGACCCTGATGCAGGCCACCGACGTCCTGCACGATTCGCCCGAAGGTGCGGCCCTGCTGCTGAACTTCTATCGTCAAACCAACCAGCTCCAACGCGCGACTCCGGTCTATGCGGATTTGGTCAACAAGTATCCGAAGAGCGTTCCCCTCAAGCTGACCTACGCTCGCCTCCTTGCCGACCAGGGTGACTTCGGCAAAGCGCAGCAAGTAGCGGACCAGCTGAACAAAACCAATTCGGAAGACCCTCAGGTTGAAGCACTGAACGGCATGCTCCTGCTGCACGCCGGCAAGACAGATGACGCCGTCACGCTGCTTCAAAAGGGTGTGAAGAACTCTCCCGACGATATGGGACTCAAGTTCTGGCTCGGCCACGCCCTGAAGGCCAAGGGAGATCTGCCCGGCGCAGAGCAGAACTTCCGGGCCGTCACGCAAGCGGCTCCCAATAACCTGCTCGCGCAGCGGGAGCTGGCTAGCATTGCTGCTCAGACGCATGACAACGCTCTGCTTGCGCAGGTGTCCAATACCCTTATCACCCGTTTCCCGAACCTCTCCGACGGATACTTGTGGCGCGCGGTTTCCGAGCTCAATCAGAACCAGCAGGCTCAAGGGGAAGCTGATCTGCAGACGGCCCTTAAGAAAAATCCCAAGGACTCATCTGCCGCAGTCGCATTGGGAGAGCTTCGGTTCCAGCAGAAGAAGTATCCGGAGGGCGTGCAGCTGCTTGAGCAGGCTCTCGCCGAGGATCCGAATCAGATGCCGGCGCTCCAGCTGCTCGTCAACTACTACATGTTTCAGCACCAGCCGGACAAGGCCCTCGCTCTCGTGCAGCAGCAGATCGCGAGAAGCCCGAACAGCAGCGGCCTCTACGATATGCTCGCCGAGGTTCAGCTCGCTACGAAGGACGTCAACGGCTCGTTGAACTCGGCCCAGAAGGCGATGCAGTTGAATCCGTCGGATGGTGCTGCCGTGATGGCCTATAGCCGGGCGAGCACGGCCACCGGCAACACGGGCGCGGCTATCGCCAAGTGGCAGACATGGGCCTCGGCCCATCCCAATGACCCGCGCGCCTATGTGATCATAGGGACGCTTCAGGAGGCGCAGGGTAACGTCAGCGCGGCGATGGATAGTTATAAGAAGGCGCTCGCCATTCAGCCTGATCAGGCCGTGGCGCAGAATAACCTCGCGTTTCTGATGCTGCAAAGCGGACAGGACGTCGACGTCGCGCTGTCGCTCGCCGAATCTGCTCGCCGCAGCTTGCCGCACTCGCCCAATACGGCGGACACGCTTGCATGGGCCTACTACCACAAGGGTATCTACGGATCGGCGCGCGATCTTCTCGAAGACGCGGCCAAGACCTCTCCGAACGACGCCTCGATCCAATACCACCTGGGCATGGTCTACAGCAAGATGGGGAACAAGCCGAGTGCGGTCGACCACTTGAAGAAGGCTGTAAGCCTCGCGCCTGGGACGCAGACCGGAAACGAGGCGAACAAAGCACTCAGCAGTCTGGGCTAGTTCCTCGTAGCTTTGAATGTCTTTGCCTGTGGGCGATGGGGAACAATCTCATCGCCCATTCTCTTTGTCGCTGCTATCCGTATCGCCGCGCTGTCTACCGCGATCGCGTCGTCTCGCACTTACGGCATGTCGCAACCGGTCCACCCCCCGCAACGATCCTTGCCTCCGGTTCCGATCGCCTCGCGGGAGCTCACCATCCGGCGACTAGCATCATCGCAACGCAGTCGCGCTCCATCTCTTGATGTATGAGAAATCGACCAGAAAAGAAATCAGGGAGCCCTGACGGACTCCCTGTAAGTACTTCCGAGTGGAAAAGAGGTTAAGCCGAGAACCGAGAGTTGAAGCGACGGCGAGCGAAAGCTGCCGCGCCCAGCAAGCTGGTTCCCAGAAGAGCAAGGCTGCTCGGCTCAGGTACCGGAGGAGTTGAGGTCGAAAAACCCTGACCGGAGAAGCTGCCCACCACCTGACCGGTGTTCTGGTTGATAGTGAAGTTGAAACCACCATCGGTCGGGTCAAATCCAGTCAGTGTGAAGACGCCTGTTCCGACAACGTTCACGTCGTAATAGGTGACTCCCTTGATGACGTAGGACGTCTGGTAGTACTGCTCCGAGGTGAGGCTGAACGTCGCTGTGTTGCCCGTACCTGACGTAGCGGTAAACACAAGCAGCGGAGCGCCGGGTGTGTTAACAGTTCCTCCCTCTGTTCCGAGGGGAAGGGGGCTGTCTGCTATCAGATCCCAGCAGTTCGAAGCTGTCGCGCAGTCCAACGTCACCGGTGAAGTGAAGCCTGCATTGTAGAAATCGCCGCTGGCCGCACCGAGTGTGTAGGTAACGGTCCCGTCTGGCGTGGGAGTTCCTGGCGCCGGAAACGATATCGTCTCCGCGCTTGGGTTATAGATGCTGAAACCGTTGACGTTGACTCCGCCATTGATTTCGCTAGCCTTGGCTATGGTTACAGAAGTTGCGAGCGCAACTCCAAGGGCAATAAGCTTGAACGAATTTTTCATAGTCCTCCTCGACTCCGCCTCCAGCGAAGTACTTTTTTGTGCTGCCACCATGAGCTGCAAACCCTCCCCAGGAACGGCGATCAGCGGATGGATTGCCCCGTCGGTCGCCAACTACATTTGCAGTGCTCACCATCTTTGAAGCAAAGAGGTTGCCTATCGGTTGTTTAGTGGATTGAAGTACTTGAGTCACATTAAATTTGTTACCATGCAAGAACTTGCACGGTAACTGTAAAGCATTTTCACAACGCGTCAAAAGAAGCCCTCGCACAGCAATGCTTCGGCCTAAAACAGATGCAGCCTCAGGCTGCTAAGCCGACTGGGAGCTCGGTAACGCTCAGTGGACCAGGGGGAACTGATCGCCGGCATCTGTAGGCTGCGGCTCATCATCCGCCTTCACGTCCAGGCAGTGCTCCAGTTGGAGCCGCTGCAGCTTTTCAGCTACCGCCATCAGGACAAACAGATTCAGCGACACGGACTCCCGAATCGCCATCTCCTCGGCGCGATCGCGCAGTGAGGCGGGCAGATGCAGGATCACATCCTCCAACTCTTGATCCCTCAGCGCCATCGGCCTCTCCTGTGCGGCGGAACTCCGCATGAAAAGTATGGGTCGCCCCCGCCGCGGTTCCAATGGCACGATGGTGTAACAGGTGATCTGGTGGTCTAAGGCAACTCTAGCGGCTCATCCAGCCGCCATCCACGGTCAGCACGGTTCCGGTAACGTAGTCGCTTGCCGCCGAAGCGAGAAAGACAGCGGCGCCTGCAATATCCCGCGGCTCACCCCATCGTCCCGCAGGTATACGGTCCAGAATCTGCTGGTTACGAGCAGGATCTGTCTGCAATGCCTCGGTGTTTGTCGTCGCGAAATAGCCGGGCGCAATCGCATTCACCTGAATACCGTGCGGCGCCCATTCATTCGCCAACGCCTTTGTCAGTTGGGCAACGCCGCCCTTTGACGCTGCGTAGGCAGGCACTCGTATGCCGCCCTGAAAACTCAGCAGCGACGCGATGTTGATGATCTTCCCGCCCGCTCTACGCTCCAGCATGTCGCGACCGGCCAGTTGCGATAGCTGGAAGACGCTGGTGAGGTTCACCTGCAGTACTCGCTGCCAGTCGTCCAGCCGGAACTCCTCCGCAGCGTCGCGATGGATTGTGCCGGCGTTGTTCACCAGAATATCGACGCGATGAAATCTTTCCTTGACCTCATCAAATAGGCGAGCGGCCGCCGTAGCCTCCGCGAGGTCTGCCTGAAACGCTGCGGAGGCGGAGCCGATCACCGTAGCTGTTTCGGTGGCGGCTCGGCGATTTCCATGCACTGCCACTTGCGCGCCGGCCTGTGCCAGCGCAAGTGCAATCGCCGCACCCAATCCGCTCGCCGCGCCGGTCACCAGCGCAACTCGCCCGTCGAGGCGAAAGGAGTCGAGAATATTCGCTGCCATGATCTCTCTTCGAACTGGTTCGCGACTCCATTCGCCGTCGTCGCGAGAAAGACCAATTATGGCACCCGCGGACGTCGCCCTGGGTGAAGCCGATTCCTATCGCAGCGCAAACTACTGCCAGCCGCCGCCCAGCGCTGTGTAGAGCTGCACGAGACTCACCGCTTCGTTTTGCTGCGCCGTTATCAACGAGAGCTGCGCGGTGAAGAGATTCGAATCGTTCGTGAGGACTTCGAGGTAGCTGGCGGCGCCGCCCTGGTAGCGAATTCGGGCGAGGCGCGTAGCGTCCTGCGCAGAGGCGACGAGCTTCTCCTGCTCGATGCGCGTGTCACGTGTCTTCTCGGCGGCGATGAGAGCGTTCGACACATCCCGCAGCGCGCCCAGGATCGTCTTCCGGTAGTCGAGCACCATCTCTTCTTTTTGCGCTTTGGAGAGCTCGAGCTGACCGCGCAGTTTGCCGCCTGTGAAAAGAGGTTGGGTTATCGAGCCGGTGCCGAGAACTACGCCGAGGAGATTGGCAAAGCTTGCACCAGCGGCTCCGCCCTCCCCAGTGAGAGAAAGCTGCGGGAAGAACTGCGCGCGAGCGACGCCGATGTTCGCGTTGGCGGCCATGAGTTGCGCTTCCACCTGCTGAATGTCAGGGCGGCGTTCGAGGAGTTGTGAGGGGATGCCGGTGGGAAGATCGGTCGGCGGCGGAGCGAGCCCAGACGGGTCGGCGTGCGTAACGGTGCCCGGTGTCTCGCCGAGGAGGAGACGGAGCTGGTTTTCGGTCTGCTGAATCTGTTGCTGCAGCTGTGGGATCTCGGAGGTGGCGGTGTAGAGAAGCTGCTCGGCCTGGCGAACGTCCGAGAGTGGAGCGGCGCCTCCGGTCTCGAGTTTGCGAGTGAGGTCGAGGGAGTCCTGACGGGTCTTGAGGGTGTTCTGTGCGACCGCGAGTTGTGCGTCGAGCGCTCGGAGTTGGAAATAAGTGGTGGCCACCTGTTGGACGAGCGTGACGCGAACGGCACGCTGCGCCCACTGCTGCGCGAGGAGCTGATCGCGCTGGGCTTCAGTCTGCCGGCGGTACAGGCCCCAGAAGTCGGGCGTCCAGGAGGCCTGAAGGCCGAACTCGACCGGCGGGCTGAGTAGTACGGTGGTCCCGCCGGAGGAGAGGTTGGTGCCGGCGCCGGAAAGTGAGGCGCTGACCTGCGGGAACTCCTGCGAGCGCGTGATGCGGACCTGCTGTTGCTGCTCGAGGATGTGCTCGGCGGCGATGCGAACGTCGTAGTTGTTCTGAAGCGCGGTGTGGATAAGATCCTGGAGCTCGGGCTCGTGGAAGATCGTGGTCCACTGCTGGTCGGCGATGGAGGCCTTCGGATCCGAGGAAACGTCTGCGTTGTCCGCGCCGCGAAATGCGGGCGGAGCCGGGACTTGCGGGCGCGCGTACTTCGGTCCGACCTTACAGCCGGTGAGTGCGAGTGTGAGGGCGAGTGCGGCAACGAAGTGTGTGCGATGCATTACGCGGCACCTCCGTCGTCGTTGCGTGGGACTGTGGGAAGGTGGTCGTAAGGCCCTTGGTGGAGCGCGGCGACAGCGGCGAGTTCTTTGGGGTCGATGTCGTGCTTGGAGTCCATGGTGGTGCTCTTACCGCCCGGGCGGAAGCGGTGCGAGACGTACTCGACCACCGAGAAACTGACGGGGATGAGCAGGATTCCGAAGAATGTGGCGAGGACCATGCCGCCGATGACGACGGTGCCAAGGATCTGGCGCGAGACGCCGCCGGAGCCCGAGGCGATCCAGAGCGGGATGCAGCCGAAGATGAAGGCGAACGCCGTCATGACGATGGGACGGAAGCGGAGGCGGGCGGCACCGAGTGCGGAGTCCGAGATCGATTTGCCTAACTTGTAGTTGCTGACGGCGAACTCGACGATGAGGATGGCGTTCTTCGCGGAGAGGCCGATGAGCATGATCAGACCAATAGTTGCGAAAATGTCATTCTCGAGCGAGCGCATGGCGATGGCGAGATAAGCGCCTAGGATAGCGACGGGCGTCGAAAGCAGAACACTGAAGGGAAGCGACCAGCTCTCATACAGAGCGGCAAGAATCAGGAAGGTGATGAGGATGGAGAGACCGAAGACGGCCCAGGTGGGAACGCCTTTTTCGGCCTGTTGTTCCTGATAGCTCATGCCGGAGTAATCGAAGCCCATGCCGCCCGGCATGGTTTTCTGGAAGACCTCTTCGATGGCATGACGTACCTGACCGGAGGAGTAGCCGGGAGCGCCGGTGATATTGAGCTGCGCGGCGGGGTACTCGTTGTAGCGGAGGATGAACTCGGGGCCGGTGATCTGTTTGACGTGCACGAGTGAAGCGAGCGGAACCTGGCTGCCGTTGTTGGAGCGCACGTAAAACTGATCGATGTTATTGATGTTCGTGCGCGAGCTGCCTTCAGCTTCGACGTAGGTCTGCCATTGGCGGCCAAAGCGATTGAAGTAGTTGACGAGATAGCCGCCCATGAACGTCTGCATCGTGGTGTAAATGTTGTTAAGATCCACCTGCTGCTGCGACGCCTTCTCGCGATCTACATCGGCGTAGAGCTGCGGTACGGCGGGCAGATAGGACGGAATTGCGGCCGCGATCTCCGGGCGCTTCGACACTGCGCCGAGGAAGCCGTAAAGATTCTTCGTGAGGAACGCCGGGTCGTCGTTACCAGAGCGGTCTTCGAGAATCATGGTGACGCCGCCGGAGGTCCCGATGCCCGGAATCGCAGGCGGCGGGAAGTTGAAGGCGAGTCCGTCGGAAACGCCCATGAGCTTGCGCTGCACGCTCTGTTGGATCGCGGCGAGCTGCTGGTCATGCGATTTGCGCTGGTCCCAGGGCTTGAGGGTGACGAAGAAGAAGGCGGTGTTGGTCTGCTGTGTGAGGGTGAGCAGCGAAAAACCGTTGACCGCGACGACGCCCTGGATGCCGGGCGTGGTGAGCAGAGCGTGGGTGATCTTCTGGGCGGCGTCGTCGGTGCGCTCCAGGCTCGACGCGTCGGGGAGTTGCAGGGCGCAGTAAAGGTAGCCCTGATCTTCCTGCGGGATGAAGCCGGTGGGGAGCTTCGAGCCTATGAAAATATCGAGCAGCGCGATGACTGCGAGGCCGAGCATGGCGACGCCGGACTTGTGGATGAGTACGCTCGAGCTGCGGACGTAGCTGTCGGTGGTTCGGCCGAAGAATCTGTTGAACCAGTCGAAAAAGCGTGCGAGCGGACCACGCTTGCGGTTGGGGTCGCGCGGCTTGAGCAGGAGGGCGGCGAGGGCAGGGCTGAGGGTGAGCGCGTTGAACGCGGAGATGAGAACCGAGATCGCGATAGTGATCGCGAACTGCTGATACAGGCGGCCGGTAATTCCGGGGATGAACGCTGTAGGGATGAAGACTGCAGCGAGGATGATAGCGACCGCAACAACGGGACCGCCGACCTGCTTCATGGCGGTGATGGTGGCATCGCGTGGGGACAAGCCGGCGTCGATGAGGTGCTCGACGGCTTCGACGACGATGATGGCGTCGTCGACGACGAGACCGATCGCGAGCACAAGGCCGAAGAGCGAGAGTGTGTTGATAGTGAAGCCGAGCGCAGGGAAGATGATGAACGTGCCGATGAGCGAGACGGGCACAGCCATCAACGGGATGATGGTGGCGCGCCATCCCTGCAGAAAGATATAGACGACGAAGATGACGAGAGCGAGCGCGATGAACAGCGTGACGACGATCTCGTGAATGCCGGCGGTGACGGCCTTGGTGGTGTCGAGGGGGATGTTGTAGGCCATGCCTGCTGGGAACCGTTTGCCCAGCTCATCCATGCGCGCGCGAACTCGTCTGGCAACGTCGACCGCGTTGGACCCGGGGAGCTGGTAGACGGCCATGATGCCGGACGGATTGCTGTTGTAGCGCGCGGTGAGGTTGTAAACCTGTGTGCCGAGCTCGACGCGTGCGACATCGCGCAGATGGAGCACGGAGCCGTCCGGGTTGGCACGGAGAATGATGTCGCCGAACTGCTCGGGAGTAACCAGCCGGCCCTGAGTTCGAACGGTGTAGGTGAACTGCTGTCCGTTGGGGACCGGCGGCCCGCCGATCTGGCCGGCGGGGTAGACGTTGTTCTGCGTCTGCACAGCATTGATGACGTCCGTGGCAGTGACGCCAAGCTGGGCCATCTTGTCGGGCTGTACCCAGACGCGGATGGCGTACTGGCCGCCGAAGATCTGGACGCGGCTTACGCCGGCGACCCGGGTGATCTCATCCTGCAGGTTGATGACGGCGTAGTTGGTGAGAAAGTCGGGGCCATATTTTCCGCCGGGCGAGTTGAGGCTGATGAACAGCAGCGGCGAGTGCAGTGACTTGAGCACCGTGACGCCGGCGGTGTTGACGATGGGCGGGAGCTGCGACTGCGTCTGCGAGACGCGCAGCTGCGAGAGCACCTGGTCGGTATCAGGGTTCGTCTTGACGTCGAAGTCGACGAGCAGCGTCATCTGGCCGTTGTTGGCGCTGATCGACTGCATGTAGAGCATGTTGTCGACGCCGTTCATCTGCTCTTCGAGCGGCGTGGCGACCGACTGCTCCAGCGTCTTCGCATCGGCGCCGGGGTAGGTCGCCTGCACCTGGATCTCTGGCGGGACGATGTCCGGATATTGCGAAATGGGCAGGTTCAGCATCGAGACAATGCCGATAACCACCGTCAGGATCGCAATCACGATGGCGACGATAGGCCGCCGGATGAAGAAGTTCGACATCATGGCCTATCTCCCTGCCGCGGGAGCCGAGCCGGCGTCTGCGGTCGTAGCTGCAGGCGGCGCCACGGGGTGCGGTGAGACGGGCACGCCCTCCTTCAGCTTCTGCAGGTTGCTGACGATGATGCGCTCCCCGGGCGAAAGGCCGGAGCTGATCACCCAATCCGCGCCGTGCTGCGGGCCGAGAGTCACATTCTCCACGTGAACCTTGTTGTCATCGCCGGCAACATAGACCTGCTCGATGCCTTGCAACTCCTGAACCGCGGACTGCGGAACCAGCAACGCATTCTTGAGCACGTCGGTCTGCGCGCGCACCCGGCCGAACTGGCCCGGACGAAGAATATTGCCGGGATTCGGAAAGGCCGCCGCAATGCGGATCGCGCCTGTCTGCTGGTTCATCTGACGATCGACGAAGATAATCCGCCCGGTGTGCGGGAAGGTTGAGCCATTGGCCAGCGTCAGCGAAAGCGGAATGTTCGCCGAGCCCCGCAGCAGATCCGTGTCGCCCTGACTGGACCG
>DASYBN010000382.1:0-3732 GCA_036500785.1 Acidobacteriaceae bacterium | reverse complement strand
CCAGGCACCGAGCAGGCGGCGCACGAGAATGAGCTCACCGACGTGATAAGCCTCGTGATCGGCTATGAGCAGGGCCTCGCGTAACAGGTTCTGGCCTTTGCCCCACGCAAACGGCTTCACAAGATTGGTGTCATCGACTGAGTCGAGAAGCCGCTCGAAGGCCTTTCTGTCTTCGTGAATCTGGGCGATGGAGTGTTCCCACGCATGCTCGTTGGGCGGCTCGGGATTCTTTGGCCAGAAGTCTTCGGGCCACTTGAGCTCGCGATAGCTGCCGTCTTCGTTCCGGCTGAAGTCGAGGATGTCGCGCTGGGCGAGGCGGATGTGCTCGAGGAGCTGCCAGGCCGAGTACGGCAGGCCTTCGGGCGCGACGCCGCGAAGCTTTGCGGGCATGTTCTTGACGGCTTGATCGAAGCTGGCGTGCGCCTGGCCGCCATCGAAAAGCGCTTTGAGCTGCCGGCGCAGCTCGCCTCCTAGGCTCAGTGCGTTGTCCTGGGTGTTGCCTTTTGAGGCGCTCATCGCTTCCCTCCTCCGCTGGAAATTAATTGTGGGTTGGACGCCACTGAAGACGCGGCCGGCCAGAGCCACGCCGCACCACGAACGCCGCTCGAGTCACCGTGCAGATTGCGGCGGATGGGCGTTGCGGCGTTGCCGCCGAAGGCGTAGTCGCTCAGGCGGCTGGAGACGCCGCCGGCATAGAGGCGGTCGATGCGAGACAGTCCTCCGCCGAGGACAATGACATCGGGGTCGACGATATTGACGACCGTCGAGAGGCCTCGCGCGATGCGGTCTTCGAGGCGTTGGAGCGCGGCCTCGGCATCGCCGTCGCCTGCGGCCGCAGCGGCGACGATCTCCACGCTGCGCAGCGAGCGGCCAGTGACGCGCTTGAAGTCGCGCTCGAATCCGGTGCCGGAGATCCAAGTTTCGAGACAGCCGCGCCGTCCGCAATAGCAGTCAGGGCCGGGGTACTCGGCGGCGGTCATCCATGGCAGCGGCGTGTGGCCCCACTCGCCGGCGAGACCGTTGGGCCCGGTGAGCAGTGAGCCTTGAACCACGAGGCCGCCGCCGCATCCCGTTCCGAGGATGACCCCGAAGACAACCTCTGCGCCGACTGCGGCACCGTCAGTGGCTTCGCTGATCGCAAAGCAGTTGGCGTCGTTGGCGCAGCGCACCTCGCGCGCGAGACCGTCGCTGAGATCGCGCTCGAGCGGCCGTCCATTCAGCCACGTTGAGTTTGCATTCTTCACGAGTCCTGTGGCTGCAACGATGGTTCCGGGGATACCGACACCGACTGTGCCGACGATGCTTAGCTCGCGCTCGAGTTCTCCGACCAGCGAAGCGATCGTGCGGACGGTCGCCGCGTAGTCCTGCTGCGGCGTGGGCACGCGAACGCGGCGCAGCTCACGGCCTGATTCGTCGAGTGCGAGCGCCTCTGTCTTCGTTCCACCGAGATCCACGCCGATACGCATCAGTCCTCCGTTGACGTATGGGTTCGATGCGGAGCGACGTGCTTAGGTCGCAGAGGACAGACGATTGAGAATGGATGCGAGCTGCGCGAGAAGTTAGTGCGAGTTCGGAGCCTGCGAGTTGCCGGGCGGAGGAGCGGGCAATGTGTAGATGACTTCGCCGGCGCGCGTGTAGTGCAACTCTTCACGGGCCTGGTGCTCGATGGCTGCGGGGTCGTTCTGGAGCTGATCGACGTGCTCCTGCAGGCGGCCGTTCTCAGTCTGCAGCTGCTGCATCTGGATCTGGAGCTCGCGTGCCTCTTCGCGCTTGTGAGCGAAGACGGTGAGTCCGTTGTGGCCGAAGATGACGCCGTAGCCCATCACAACAGCGAGTACACTGGCGCCGAGTGTGGCGGCCTTGCGCCGTGACTCGTAGATCCGCGAGCGCATTGCAGACACAGCTGCCGCGACTCCCAGTTTCTTCGGATTCTTCTGCTGTTTGCGCAACGGACCCAGCCTGCGATTGGACTCGCTTTGAGTATCGCGCAGACTGCGCAGGAAATTTAACACTGTTCAGGCACATTGAACCACAGTGGTCATCCAGACTTGTGAATAAGATCGCGGGCCGATTTCAACGGCTGAGCCTCAGAGACTTTGGTATTCTGAGCTGCGACCGATGCGAATCCTGTTTGCCATTTCGCTCGTCGCCTTGGCTGCGCTGTTGTGGGCATCGGTGTCGATCGCACAACACGTCTACCGCTCGCGACGGAGGCAACGCAGGCTTCCGCGCAAGCCACGGCCTGAGCCGGTAACGACGGCCCACTCGGCGTCGACAGCACCGTCAAGTGCCGAACAGACGGGGCCGCAACGCAAGGCCTCCTGAGAACGAAGAATCGAGACTATGCAGACTGCTCTTACAAATCGCTTCGGACTTTCGCAGCCTCGTGCGCTCGGCTGGACGGCCGCCGGCAAGTTGGCGCTGGGGCTTGCCGCAACGGCGGTGATCGCGCTGGCTGCGCATGTATCGTTCATGCTGCCGTTCACGCCGGTTCCCTTCACGCTGCAGCCGCTGGCGGTCCTCGCCGTGGGGCTGGCGTTCGGTCCGGTGGGCGGCTTCCTCACGCTGCTGGCTTATCTGGCTGAGGGCGCGTGCGGTCTGCCGGTCTTCAGCCCGGCGGGCGTGGGTGGTGTCGCGCAGCTGTTCTTCGGCCCCACGAGCGGCTATCTGCTCTCCTATCCACTGGTTGCTGCCATCGCGGGCGGGTTTACCCGCGTGCTGGAACGCCGGATCGCGCTGTTTGCCGCGGCGGCAATCGGCTGCGCTGCTGCTGTCGTTCTCCTCTTCTCTGCGGGCGCGGGCTGGTTTGAGCTGTTCACCCATCTTCCGCTCCGCGCGGTGTGGATCGACACGGTCGCGCCCTTCCTGCCGGGCGAAAGCATCAAAATATTGGCCGCCGCTGGAATTTACAGCGCTCTCCGCAATCATTTCCGCAACAAGGCATCCGCCGAACGCATCTGAAGGACCTGATGACCCCCGCTGCATCTGCTGTACGCGAAATTACTATTGCCCATAGCCCCGATTCTGACGATGCCTTCATGTTCTACGGCCTGGCCACGAACAAGGTGCGCGTTCCGGGCTACCGCTTCGTTCATACCCTGACGGACATCGAGACGCTCAACCGCAAAGCGATGAACGAGCAGTTCTATGACGTGACGGCCATCAGCTTTCATGCGTACCCGTACATCCAGGAGCACTACACGCTGATGGCATGCGGAGGCTCGGTGGGTGAGAAGTACGGCCCGATGATCGTCGCGCCGCGGCCGTACACGCTGGACGAGGTGAAGAAGCTCCGGATCGCCGTTCCAGGCACGCTGACGACGGCCTATCTCACGTTGAAGCTCTTTGCTCCGGAGATTGAGACGGTTACCGTGCCGTTCGATCAGATCATCCCGGAGGTGCTCGCGGGCAAGTACGACGCGGGCCTGATCATTCATGAGGGCCAGCTGACCTACAGCCGCGATGGGCTGATGAAGATCCTCGACCTTGGAGTCTGGTGGTTTGAGCAGACCGGGCTTCCGCTTCCGCTCGGCGGCAATGCGATCCGGCGCTCGCTCGGCGGAGACGTCCAGCTCGTCACGACGAACGCGCTGCGCAGGAGCATCGAGCACGCGCTGGAGCACCGCGAGGCAGCCCTTGAGTACGCGATGCAGTTCGCGCGCGACCTGGACACGAACCTGGCGAACCGCTTCGTCGGGATGTATGTGAACGAGCGCACGATCAACTACGGGG
>DASYBN010000381.1:0-1571 GCA_036500785.1 Acidobacteriaceae bacterium | reverse complement strand
GTAGGAGATGTAGAGCTGGCCGGAGTCGTCGGCAATGACGTCGGGATCGATGACGGCGCGTTGCGAGCCGGCGCAGCAGAAGGCCGGCTCATTGGGAACGGCGGGAGTGCCCGCGTCCGCCCACGGACCGGCGGGTGAGGCCGCCGTGGCGACGCCGATGGCTGCGCCACCCGCGAGCGTGTTGGGCGCGACGTAATACATATAGTACTTGCCGTTGAGGAATTTCACCGCCGGCGCCCAGAACTGACTAGTTGCGGTGCCGACCCATGCGGGCGTTTGCGAGAAGGCATCGCCGATGTAGGTCCAGTGAATCAGGTCCCATGAGCGGAACTGCGTGATGAGGTGCAGGCGAGGGTTGCCGTTGGCGTCGAGATCCTGCGCGTTGAGCGGATCGCCGGTGCAGTAGAGATACCAGGTATCGCCGCTGCGCTGCTGCTGGTGGTAGATGGCGGGGTCAGGACAACTGACGGCAGGCTGGCCGTTGGCAAGCTGCAGGGTGAGCGGGTTGGTGTAGGTGTGGGGAAAGTTGTAGTTGGTGGGAATGGTAGCGGCGCTTTGCGTTTGCGCAGAGACGAGTGAGGGCGCAAGACACATAGCCGTGAGACACATAGCCGCGAAACAGATAGCGGCGAGACACTGAGAGGCGAGCACGGGTCGGGGGATGCTGCGGAGGAGTGGCATAGGGCTCCGGGGAGGGCGGAAATATCCAGCCGGGGAGCGAGTGTAAGCGCTCTACAAGAGAACGGGCAATGATTCATTCCAACTTGATGAAAGAAAAAAACGATCGGGCTGCGCGGAGTGCGCCTCCGGCGCGATGCCCGATCGAATGGTGTGCCGCAAGCGTGCTCAGGCCGTCTTGCGGTGCGAGGGCGGGCGGGCGGCTTGTCGAGCGCCGCCAGCACCATTCGCCTTCTTCGCCAACTCCTCACCTTCGTGGATGCTGGCTGCGATGGCATGGATGAAGTCGGGAGTTTCAGCCACGTGCAATCCATCCTTGCCGATCCAATTGCCGACGCCGTCTTTGCCGAGCGGGCCTTCGCCGGTGGAGTCGTTGTAGTACTCGTCGACCACGCCCGGGGTGGGTGGAAGCTTGCCAATGGAGAAGCGGCCGGTGCCGAGACTATCGAGCGCGGCGGTGAAGGCCTTCATGTGAGTGATTTCGCGCGTCATCAGGAATTGCAGCGCCTCTTTGCTGCCCACGTCGTCGGTGAGGTGCATGAGTCGCTCGTAGGTGATTTTGGCACGGGCTTCGGCAGCGATGTTGTTGCGGAGATCGACCTCTAGCTCGCCGGAGATCTTGAGATAGTCCGCCGTCCATGGGTTGCCAGCGGAGTTGAAGAGGTTGAGGCCTCCGCCACCGGTGACGGCAACGATCGGGTCCTGCTCCGCCTGATCGAGCGCCTTCTTGATCGGCATCATGTGCATGCGGATGAGGGCGCCGACGACTTCGAGATGGCTGATCTCTTCCGTGCCGATGTCCATGAGCAGGTCTTTCCGCTCCGGATCGTCACAGCTCCAGCCCTGGATGGTGTATTGCATGGCCGCAGCGAGCTCGCCGTTCGCGCCGCCAA
>DASYBN010000380.1:0-12431 GCA_036500785.1 Acidobacteriaceae bacterium | reverse complement strand
CGCCGCGCCGGAATGGATCTATCGCAGATGCTGTCCAGGCTGCCGACCGACACCATCGGCGGACTCAAGCCCGGCGATGCCGTGATGATCGTGGCCACCGCTGCTTCCAGTCCGTCCGAGCCGAGCACCGCGGTCACGCTTCTCGCAGGCGTCGAGCCGATTCTTACAGCCGCACCGGCCGGCGAAGGCATGACCATGACGCCTTGGAGTGTCGGTTCGGACGCTACCGGCGCGATGGGCGAAGGCGCGGGGCCCGGCCGCTGACGCCGCGCCGTCAAGAAGAATCTCTCCAAGAGAACGGTCTCTCGAAGAAATAAGAGAGCTGAATCATCTTACGTTGTAGCCGCATTTGTTTCTTTTGAATCGTTGAGGAGTGAGGATGTCGTTGCGAAGGACGCTGATTTCAGGACTGGTGTGTTCAATGCTGTTGTGTCCCGCGAGTTGGGGGCAAACGGCCGCACCGCCGCCAGCGGTCGCGCCCGCCGGACCGGCCAACGCCGCCGCGCAGGTTTCAACCGGCGGCACCAAAGTGCACGGCACCGTGACTGACCCTGACGGCGAACTGATTCCCGGCGCAACGGTGATGTTTACTCCCGCGAAAGGCGCCGGCCGCAGTGTAAAGTCCGGCAGCGACGGAACGTACGCCATCACTCTGACGCCCGGCAGCTACACCATGCTGGTGTCGATGCCTGGATTCGCTTCGTACCTGGTGACGAACCTCAAGGTGCCCGCCGTCCCGAGCACAACGCTTGACGCCAAGCTAAAGGTCGGCCAGCAAAACACCGTCGTAAACGTCGAAGCCAGCGCTGTACAACTGAGCGTGGATCCTGACTCCAACGCGAGCTCAACCGTCCTGCAGGGCAAGGACCTCGAGGCGCTCTCCGACGATCCGGACGAACTGCAGAGCGAACTGGAGGCATTGGCCGGCCCAGCGGCCGGTCCCAATGGTGGACAGATCTACGTCGACGGCTTTACTGGCGGACAGCTTCCACCTAAGTCGTCGATTCGCGAGATCCGCATCAATCAGAATCCGTTCTCGGCCGAGTATGACCGTCTCGGTTTCGGCCGCGTGGAGGTCTTCACCAAGCCGGGTACGGACAAGCTGCACGGCAATCTGCAGGTCAACGGCAATCCATCGCAGTTCAACTCCGCGAATCCGCTGGCGACGGCGCAAGAGCCGGCGTACCACACCGTTTTCATGTTCGGAAACCTGACTGGACCGCTGAACAAGTCGGCTTCCTACAACATCGGCGGAAGCTTCCGTCAGATCCAGGATGACCAGCTCGTGAACGCTCTCATCCTGGCGCCCACGCTCGGCTCGACAACGCTCTGCAGTGCCGGCGACACGAGCTGCGTCAAGACGCAGTACAACTACTCCTCTTATTACCCGCAGACGCGTGGCGATATCAATCCGCGGCTCGACCTCGCGCTTGGCGAGCGCAACGTGCTGACGATGCGCTATCACTTCGTTGATAACCGCGCCACAAACTCCGGCATCGGAAACCTCAGCCTTCCTTCCCAGGGTTTGAATACCTCGGCGATGAGCAATATCGTTCAGTTGAGCGATACCCAGACGTGGAGCCCGAAGTTGATCAACGAGACGCGCTTCGAATATGAACGCGAGCACACGGCAGACTCGGCGTTGAGCAGCGATCCCGCGGTGAATGTCTCCGGTGCATTCCTGAGTGGTGGGAACGCTTCGCAGAACGCCTCCGATCACCAGGATCACTGGGAGGTGCAGAACTACACCTCCGTCCAGCTGAAGAAGAACTTCATCCGCATGGGCGGACGGCTGCGCGTGAACCGCGAGGCCATGAGCCCCGTCCAGAACACGAATGGAACTTTCACCTATGGCTGCCTCACCTTCGCCGACTGCACACCGGCGCAGGGCTCCTCGACCGCACTCGACAACAGCTATGAAACCGGCACACCGAGCCAGTTCACGTTGGCGATTATTAACCAGCCTTCACTCAAGTACACGGTCGCCGACCTTGGCCTCTATGCGGAGACGGACTGGAAGCCGATCCAGAACTTCACACTCAGCTATGGCCTGCGGTACGAGACGCAGAACTGGATCAAGGACCATCACGATGTGGCGCCGCGCGTCTCCTTCGCCTACGGGCTCGGTCGGCACAAGGGAACTCCGAAGACAGTAATTCGCGGCGGCTTCGGTCTCTTCTACGACCGATTCACCGGAACCTACATCCTGAATTTGCTGCGCTTCAATGGAACCGATGAGCAGGAGTACACGATTACCCAGGTTCCGGCAGACTGTACCCCGGCGAAAGCGAACTACAAGCAGACCTGTCTCGCCGGCGCGTCTGCTGAGTCGCAGACGACCTACGAGCAGGCGCCAAACCTGCGCACCCCATACATTACGCAGTTTGCTGGCGGCTTCGATCAGCAGGTAACCCGCGTCGGCTCGCTGTCAGTCAACTATCTGCACTCGCAGGGCGTGCACCAGCTCGCCACCCAGAACATCGGTTACCCGCGAGTAATTCCGGTGGGCGAGGTCCCGGGGCAGGATTTTGAGGTGCCTGCTAACTATCAGTACTTCTCCGAAGGAGTGTTTCGGCAGGACCAGCTGATCGCGAACGGTCGCATACAGACCGGCCGTCACGTTTCGCTCTTCGGGTACTACTCGCTCAACTTCGCCAAAGGCGATACCTCGGGCGCGGGAGCGGCCATTTCGACGCCCTATGACATCGCCGCCGACTACGGCCGCACGACCTTCGACGTCCGCAACCGCGCATTCATTGCTGGCTCCATCTCGTTTCCCAAGTACATTCAGTTGAGCCCGTTCATGATTGCGCAGAGCGGCAATCCGTACAACATCACGGCAGGTCCCGATCTCAATGGGGATACGTTCTTCAACGACCGTCCGTACAGGGTGACCGGTGTACCGTCCAACGGAGGCTCGGTGAAGACGATTCCAGGTTGCGGCACATTCGCCCAGCCCAGCTCGCAACCGACAGGATCACCGGCGCCTATCAACGCCTGCACCGGTCCGGCATTGTTCACCTTCAACTTCCGCCTCACCAAGACCTGGGGCTTCGGCCAGCTGCGTAACGCGCAGAACAACGCCGCAGGTCAGGGTGGCCCCGGCGGCCATGGCGATCACGGCGGCCACGACGGTGGACATGGCGGTCCCGGGGGCTTTTTCGGCGGTGGCGGGTCGAGCACGGGCAAGCACTACAACTTCGCCCTCGGTGTGCAGGTACAGAACCTTTTCAATAATAAGGATCTCGCCACGCCTAACGGAGTCCTGAATTCGCAGCTGTTCGGACAGCAGACGCAGCTCGCGGGCGGACCTTTTACAACGAACGCTGCGATCCGACGAATCTCACTGCAGGCTTCCTTCAACTTCTGACCGCGTGAAAGTTGGCGTTGTGATCGGCTGCGGGCACATACCCGCAGCCGATCTTATTTCACTCAAATCAACGGCCGACCGCGACGGTGTTGTTGCTGCGGTCCACGTCCGGCAGCATGTGATCCGGGTCGATGGTCGCCGAGCTGGCAGCTCCATTGATCGGAACCACGAAGGTGTGGCTGGTGTTCAGCATCCAGGTTTCGGTGGGCACCGCGACATCGACGTGGCCGCCGCCGGCAAGTTCCACGCGAAGCGTTGCCGGTAGAACCAGACGATCGCGATTCTCGACAGTCACGCGCAATCCTTTCGCCGGATCGCTGTTGTCCACATAGCTTGCGCGCGTCACTGCGAGATCAAGCTTCCAGTTGTTGAAATACCATCCGCGCCAGAAGTAGCTGAGATCCTCTCCGCCCGCGGACTCCATCGCGCGAAAAAAGTCGGAAGGGCTCGGATGCTTGAATGCCCAGTCACGAATGAATTTGCGGAAGGCGAAGTCGAACCTTTGCGGGCCGAGGATGTCTTCGCGCAACAGTACCAATCCGAATGCCGACTTGAAGTAAGTCACTGGATGCCTGTACGTCTCCTGAATCGCGTCCGCCCGCGTCATAATCGGCGGCGCATTCGGATCAGTCAGTACCTTCACAATCTGGTCCGCAGGAGCAATCTTCGGATCTGGCGCAAACTCCGCATCGCGCTTCGGCCCATAGACGCCATGATCGAACTCATCGCTTTCGAAGGTGTCAATGAACGTGTTGAAGCCCTCATCCATCCAGGCATTCCGTCGCTCGTTGAAGCCGACAATCATCGGAAACCACGTGTGACCGATCTCGTGCGCGGTGATCCAGAACAGCGCCGCACCCTTATCGTCGATTCCATCGAACAGCACGCCCGGGTATTCCATTCCTGACGAGAAACCTGCGACATTGACCGCGTTCGGATATGGATACGGATACCAGCGCGCGGAGAAGTGCTCCACCGCATCCTTCAGATACTCCGTTGACCGGCCCCACGCGTCATTGCCGGTCGATTCGATGGGATAGACACTCTGCGCGAGCGCCGCGTGCGCTGCATGGCCTGCGCCTGCCGGCACGTTAATTCGCGCCGCATCCCACAGAAACGCCGCAGACGCGGAGAAGACAACGTCGCGCGTCGAGTCCATTGCGAAGTGCCACGTCTTCGTCGCATTTGTGGTCTCGGCCGCTGCATGAGCTGCCTCTTCCGCCGTGCGGATCATTACCGTCTTATCGCTCGTGCGCGCCTGCGCGAGCCTCGTCTGTTCGCCAGTCGTCAGCACTTGATTGAGATTCATCAGCGCGCCGGACCCCGCGACAATCATGTTCGCCGGTACCGTGACGTAGTAATCGAAGTGGCCGTACTCCAGGTAAAACTCGTTCGCAAGATACGGCTGCGTATCCCACCCGTGCAGGTCGTCGTATACGCACATGCGGGGATACCACTGCGCGATGTCGTAGATCTCGCCCTGCCGTGCCTTGCCCCACGAGGTGCGTCCGCCGAATCGCGCCGGAATCGTGTAGCGATACCGTAAGCGCACGCGAATCTTCTCGCCGTGATGCAGCGCGAACTCTTCAGGTAGTTGAATCTGAAGCCGCGTGTCGCTCACAACACTCGTCGCTTTCAATGTCTGCCGTGTCTTGCTTGGTCCAACCGGTTCAATATCGACCGATTCGAGGATGTAACCCTCAGTCGCGCCGCTCCCGAAATAGCGCGCATACGCATCCGGCATGAAAGCCTTCGCGCGCGAGTCCTTGCGATAGATATTCTGCTCCAGATGCAGCCAAAGCGAGGTCAGCGTGTCTGGCGAATTGTTCGTATAGGTGATCACCTCGGTACACGAGAGCGTCTTCGTCTTTGTGTCGATCACCGCGTGCAACTCGTAGTCAGCGCGGTTCTGCCAGTATTGCGGACCAGGCGCGCCGTTCGATGAACGATATGCGTTCACCGGGTCCGGCAGCGCAAGCGGAGCGAACGTCTCGAGCGGCTTGTAGTTCGACGGGGCCTGCGCGTTTAGGACAACTGCGGAGGCCAAAAGAGCAGCAAGCAGGGAAATGGGAGAGCGCACAAGCTCATCCTACATGCGGAGAGATTCCTACTCGGACGAATCGTTCAGTCCCAGCGTTGCGATCCCGCCGCGCTTCTTCTTCTGTCTGGCCTCTGCGCCTGCCGACTTTGCCGCTACCAGCGGCTGCTCGCGCATTGGCAGCACGAGCTTCGGCTCTGCCACCGTCTCTGGTCCAGGCAGCTCGACGGCGCTCGCGGCAATCACCACAGTCTTGGCGTTCAGAAACTCACGCATACCCGCCGCCGAGAGCTCGCGCCCATAGCCGCTGTGCTTAATTCCGCCGAAGGGAAGCCGCGGATCACTCGCCACCGGTGTGTTGAAGAACACCGATCCGCACTCGAGTTCCAGCGCCAGCCTCTGCTGCTCTGCCGTCTCGGTCGTCCAGCAGCTTGCGCCCAGGCCGAACGGCGTACCGTTCGCCAACGCGATCGCCTCATCGAGCGAGCTAACCTTGAATACAAACGCGAGCGGACCAAAGGTCTCTTCGCGCGCGACCGCTGCGGTGGCCGGCACCTCAGCGATCACGGTCGGCGCAAAAAAGTTCCCAGTGCGCATCAATCGTCGGCCACCTGTCAGCAGCCGTCCGCCGGCCTCAATCGCAGCATCCACCTGCTTCTGCAGATCTTCCGCAATCTGCGCCGTCGCGAGTGGACCGATCTGCGTCTCTTCCAGCATCGGGTCACCCACCACCTGAGACGCCATGCCCTCCACAAACTGCTCTTCGAACGCGCGATAGATCGACTCATGCACAATGAAGCGCTTCGCCGCGATGCAACTCTGGCCGTTGTTGATGCACCGCGCCTGCACTGCGTTCTTCGCGGCCTCGCCCAGGTTCGCCGAGGGCATCACGATGAATGGATCGCTTCCGCCCAGCTCGAGCACGCTTCTCTTGATGAAATATCCCGCCTGTGCCGCAACCGCCCGTCCCGCCGCCTCCGAGCCGGTAACCGTAACCGCGGCGACGCGGTCGTCTGCGAGCACCTTCTCCACCTGTTTGGACTGGATCAGCAGCGTCTGAAAGACACCTCGCGGAAACCCCGCGCGCCTCACCAGCGCCTCAATCTCGAGCGCGCACTGCGGCACATTCGAGGCATGCTTCAGCAGCCCCACGTTGCCCGCCATCAACGCGGGCGACAGGAAGCGAAACACCTGCCAGAGCGGGAAGTTCCACGGCATAACGGCGAGCACCACGCCCAGCGGGTCCCACCGCACATAGCTGCGTGCATGCTCGGTCTGGATGAACTCCGGCGTGAGCATCGCCTCGCTCTCTTCCGCGTAGTAGCGGCACGCGCGCGCGCACTTGGCCACCTCCGCGCGCGCCGCCGAAATGGTCTTTCCCATCTCGGTCACCATCAGTGTGGCGAGCTCGTTCTGCTCGGCGTCCAGCAGATGCGCCAGCCGCCGCATCCAGAACGTGCGCTGCACCAGCGGTTCCGACGGGTAGCTGCGGCTCGCATCATGTGCCAACGCCAGCTTTGCGTCGACTGCCTCAGGAGTAAGCGGGTCGAAGCTGCGCAGCAGCTCATTGGTAGCGGGATTGCGTGACTGAATGGCCATGGAGCTGCCTTGTGCAGAACGCAGATGTGGATGCTGCTGACAGTGTAGTCGCGGCGAGAGATTATGCCATAGAGAGTTTCGCCAGCGTTCGGGCCAGCACACGCGCGCCCAGCGCGATGGCTTCGGGCTTGGCGTACTCGTCTGGCCGGTGCGAAACACCGTTGCGACAGGGGATAAACAACATTGCAACAGGCGCAACGGTCGCTAGGAAGCTGGTGTCATGGTAGGCGCGGGATACCATGCGCCGAAAGCTCACATCCTCCTCTTCGCATGCCATCTCGATTGCAGCGATAATCCGCGGGTCCGACTGCGCCGGTGCGTCGGCGTTGATCAACTCCTCCGTGACGCGCACTGCGCGCCGCTGCTCTATCTCGCGGGTGTCGGCGTGCAGCGCATCCATCACGCGCGCCCGCCGCTCGACGTCGGTATCCCTGATATCCAACGTCATCTGCACTCGCGACGGCACAGAGTTCACCGCTCCGGGATGCACAGCGACCATGCCCACCGTCGCCACCGTATCAACGCCACTGTGGCCATCGGCCTTCGCCCGCGCGTTTTCGGCGAGCGCATGCCGCTCAACCGACAGAATGATCTCCGCCGCCGCACATAGCGCATCGCGGCGGTCCGGCATCAGCAATGCACCTGCATGTCCACCGAAGCCCTCGACCGTGTAGCGGTAACTTGCCGGCGCGGCAATGTTCGTCACAATGCCGAGCTGAATGCCATCGCGTTCGAGCAGCGGCCCCTGTTCGATATGCAACTCCACCCACGCGTCGTAGTAGTTTGGTGTCAAATTTACACTCGCAAGTGCGCCTCGAAATCCAGCAGCCTCGCGAACATGGCGCAGCGTTCCGCCATCGGGCGCGTTTGGATCGCTCTCGTGCAGCCGATCACGCAGTTCATCGGCCGTTTCAGGATCGAGCACGCCGCCCAGCAGACGCGAGCCCAGGCAGCCAATCCCGAATCGCGTCGGCTCTTCACTTGTGAACATCAGCAACTCTATGGTTCGTTTTGGCGGAAAACCCGATTCCTTCAGCGACCGCATGGCTTCCAATCCACCAAGCACGCCGACTGTCCCGTCATACATCCCCGCATGCGGAATTGCGTCCGTGTGCGATCCCGTCCCCACCACGCCTAGCGCTGGTTCGCTGCCCTGCCAGCGGATGAACGTGTTGCCCACCGCATCCTCGCGCACACTGAAGCCCGCATCATTCGCCAGCCGCCTCAGCCACGCCCGAGCCTCCAGGTCGCGTGGCGTAAAGACAATGCGAGTCACGGCCTGCGTCGGCTCGGGCAAAGATCTGTCTTCCGTCGGCGGACAATCCGTAATCCTCGCGAGCTCGTGCAGCTCTCGGATTAACCGTTCGCGGTTGATTGTGAAGTTCATGCGAGCGGGTGCCGATTGACATCTTTGTAAATTAGATACTTCGCCGGCTGTTTCCCGATGGCGCCAAACCACTGCGGACAGAATGGCGCCATCCAGATGAAGTCGCCTGCCTGCGTTGGATACCACTGGTCTCCCAGTCGGTAGATCCCCCCACCTTCGAGCATCAGCAGGCCATGCTCCATGTAGTGAACCTCCACCTGCGACAGGGCTGCGCCCGGAGCGTATGTCATCGTGTTGCACGCGAAATCGAACGCCGGCGAGTCCGGCATAAGAGGACACACCTGCAGACCCTCATCGCCATTCAGCGGAACGGAGCGAACCTCCTGCTCGCGTCCGATCAGGAACCAAGGAGACGGGTCCTTTCGCTCGCGGTTCGGAGAGCTGAGCGGGGAAAAAGGCTTATCGATCACCGCGATCCGCGACTTCGTCTCGGCGCGCAGTGTGTGCCTGAAGTCCGGGGGCAGATACGCGTACCCTCCGGCGCTCATCGCATGAGGCTCCGCGCCTCCGGACACTTTCAGGCTCAGCTCTCCCTCGAGCACGTAAAGAAACCGCTGCGTTGGTCCTTCAGTCAACTCGCCGCCGGCTTCGAACTCCACAGTCATCATCGTGAACGCCGCGCCTGCCTGCGGCGCCACGTGCACGATAGCCACGCCGTTCGTTAGCCCGGGCAAAGGCGTGCGGATGAACGTATCCGGCGTCAGAAGCAGATGATCGCGACGATTGGCACTTCGTGTGAATCCCAGACGTTCCATTTAGAAGGCTCGATTCTACCTGCTCGGCGGCTTGAGATCGCGCAGGAATTCGATCACGGTCGCCAGTGCCGCCTCCACATCCTCAACCCGCACCGACTCCTCAGGATGATGACTCAGGCCACCCGGTGAGCGCACGAAGAGCATCGCCGTGGGCAAATGCGGCGCCAGAATCATCGCATCGTGCCCGGCCCCGGAGAACATCGCCTGCACCTCATATCCAGCGCGTGCCGCCGCGTCTTGCAGGGCAATTGTTAGGCCGCGATCCATCTCTACGGCGTTCTGCTTCGAGGTCGCCTTCGCACTCACAAGGACGCCGCGCTGGGCCGCCGCGAGCTCCGCCTTGGTCAGCAGGTTCGCCACCGCCGCGTGACGGGACTCGTCCTTTGGGTGCCGCACGTCGAGCGTTGCGCGCACGATGCCCGGCACTACATTTACCGCACCCGGGCAGACCTCAAGCTCGCCCACGGTCGCCACCAGCTGCTGATAGTTCCCAGCGTAACGCTCGACCTCCGTCACCCACTGGGCCGCGGCCGCCAGAGCATCGTGGCGAAGGCGCATCGGTGTCGTGCCTGCATGGTTCGCCTGCCCGGTAAACGTGAGCTCAAACCGCGACTGCCCAACGATCGCCTCCACCACAGCCAGCGATTGGTCTTCGTTCTCCAGCACCGGCCCCTGCTCGATGTGCACCTCAAGCGCCGCGAAGGTCTCCGGCGCCAGCGTGCAACTGTGCGCGAGATGCTGCGGACGCAGGCCAAACGCATACAGTGCCTCGGCGACCGACACACCATGCCCGTCGCGCCTCTCCAGCGTCGCCGGCACCACCTGCCCCGTAACGGCCATCGATCCGACGAAAGGAAAGCCGAACCGGATACCCTCTTCTTCGCTGAACGCGATCACCTCGACATTAATCGGCAATCGTTCGCCGAGCATCGCGACCGCCTCAATCCCCAGAATCACGCCCAGCGGTCCATCAAATGCGCCGGCATTCGGCACGGTATCAATATGTGAGAACAGCACAACGCGGGGGCGGCCGACCTCTGCATCCATCTGCACGCCACGCAAGTTCCCCGCATCGTCTACGCGTCCCTGCAGTCCCGCCTCGCGCATCCATCGCAGCAGCAGAGTGTGCGCATGGCGAGTCGCCGGCGAGAGGAACAGCCGTGTCGTCTGCCCCGGAACATCGGTGATGCGCGCCAGCTCACGGCACCGGTCGATGATCCTCTTTGCGTGTTCGCGATGCTCCATCGAGCTCATCTCAGACGCGCCGCACCGTCGCCTCGATCGTCCCGTGAGGCTCGTCGGTCGGCACAAAGATGTGATTCGGATTGTCCTGGCCGAAGCGACTCATGTCCACCAGGAGGTTGTGCTTGTTAGGCATCAGCATGTACATCTCGTCGATGAGGTCAGTGTGCTGGAGCGCGGCCTCACCCATCGCGAACAGAGTCTGCTGCACCGACAGCGAGTCGTGCTTCGCAAAAGTCGCAAGCATCGTCTCGCGCAGATGCAGCCTCACCTTGTTGAAATCGATGCCCTGCGCAATGGCTCGCGCGGTATACGGCCACTCTGCCTTCAGCACCGTGCCGAACAGCCGGTCCGTCGTCTCTGGCAACGTCGTCAGCTCATCCTTGATGTAGCCGGCGAATCCCGATTGCGCCGTCTTCAGAATGTTGAGCCCGTCCATTCCGCTCGCGATCGCAAAGGCCTTGCCTTGCCTGCGCGAAACGCGCGTCGTCTGCCGCTCATCCGAGCCGTGCATGAACGCCGTTGGATGTTGCCTGCCATCTACCGTCAGTCGTTTCCAGAGATGTGACTCAACCGAAACCTCCACTCCCGCAACCTGCGGATTGCGCGCGAGCAGAAAATCGATCAGTTCCTGGGCGTACTCCTCCATGCTCGTGGCTTGCGATTGCCGCGCGACGAAGTACACCGTGTTCTTCATCGTGTCCGTCGGTAGAATGTTTGAGTTATCGCCAACCGTGTGCGCCGTCTCGAAGTCGCCCGTCAGCAGCACCTGCACCGTCCACTCGTCGAGATCATGGTGGGCCTCATGCCGCGTTACGCGCATCAGCCGCACGCGTGACTTCCCATATCGATTGCTTGCGAGCTTACAGTTCGTTCCCGGCATCAACTCCCTCGATAGGTGGTGTAGCCATTCGCCGCGAGTAGCAGTGGTATGTGATAGTGCAAGCCCGGGTCCTGCACCTCGAAGGTAATATCGATGTGCGGATAGAGCGCCGTGACCTGCTGTGCCATAAAGTACGGGCTCGTAAAGAAACGTAAGCGATAGATCGCAGCTTCCATCTCGTGCTCGTTTATCAAAGTTTTGCAGCGGCCGTCGCTATCTGTTGTTCCCCTCGCGAGAGGTCTCCATTCGGCCCCGCGCTGCTTTTCCAGCAATATCTCTATACCCGCCGCCGGTTTGCCCAATGACGTATCCAGAATGTGCGTTGAAAGTCCCATGGTGGCTATGCAGCCTCCATTCGGTACTTCACATCAAGCTCCGCACACGTCATCGCCGGCATCCCTAGCCATATGCGCAGTCGCAAACGCGTAATCCGCTGCTGCTGCCTGGCGCATTCCAGCAGTTCCGCCGCAGCACTGTTCTCCATTCGTCGGCGCAATATCGCCAGGATCTCCACGCCCGTGCGTCCGGCTGCGCACAGCAGGAAGACCCGCCCGAACTTCGCCTCGTATTGCCGATTCGCCTCTGCCAGCGCGTCCAGCAGAACCTCGTCGTCCTTAGCCGCGCTCTGCTCCTGTTCGCTCCACCGCAAGCTCTGTGCGCTTGCTGCCGGGGCGTGGCCCTCGCCCAGTCGGGGATGCGAATCGAACGCCTGCTGCCACTCGCTCGCCCGCAGAGCCTCCCAAACCTCGTCAGACGCCGCGAAAAGATCCTCGGACTTTGCGAATGGCCGCAGGCGCACAATCCCCTCGGCCCAGGCGCGCGACCCATTGCACGGCAGAACCGCTTCGCGGGCCGCCGGAGCGGCCATGTTGTTCCATTCCGCAAGAATGGAGTCTGCATTAGCCATACACGCCGAACCTCGTGAAGCCATCGCTCAGGTGAGGGAACAGGATAGCGCGTACTCCCGCCCGCGGGGAGTATCGGCGAACGTAACTTTGTCCTGACGTCTCTCATACACGCGCTCGCCGCGCAGCCAGGCCGCGCGCACAACCCCCTGCAGCGTCTCGCCCATGTAGGGCGAGATCGCGTGCCGGTAGTGCAGATGTTCCTCTGCGAGCGCGAAGCTCGCTTCCGCATCGAACGCAACCAGATTCGCC
>DASYBN010000379.1:0-1648 GCA_036500785.1 Acidobacteriaceae bacterium | reverse complement strand
GAACATCGGACGGAAGAAGACATTCAGACTGCGATTGGTGTTGTCCTTCGAGCGCCAGATCATCTGGTCCATCACCCCATAAAGTGAAAAGTCGCCGTGATGCTCGGCAGGGTCGCCATTGCTCAGGGGACTGGCGAGAGGCAGGCCGATGGTGTCGTACTGCTGGTCGTCGAACTTGTAGCTGTCGTACCAGGCCCCGATCTTGTAGACGCCCGGCAGCGGGCCGTCGCTGCTCGGCTTTCCCGACGCGCTCGAGCCATACGCATATTGCAGTTCCGCGATCGCCAGAGTTCCGGTGTCCAGCGGGAAGCTCACGCCGTGGGGATTGCTTCTCGCCATGTTCGGCGAATCGAACGGGATCGGGCTGCCGTTGAAGACGCCTGCAAGCAGGGTGACGCTGTCCGTCACCTGTGCGCGAGCGCGAGCGCCCAGGCTTGCGAGCGGATAGGCGGGGCCGCCGGCGGGTAAATCTACCGTTGGAAGCCCCGGCCAGCCGGATACGCCGTTGATGAAGAGGGAGTTCCCGCTTGGCGCAATAATGAACTCCTCGTCGAGGCTCTGCTCTCCAACCTTGACGTCGAACTTGTCCCCGAACTTCTGCTGATACCACAGTTCCCAAAGCCGAATGCCGACGGGCGCCTCGATGTCGCTCAGGGTCTGCAGGACCAGGAGGTCGTCATCGTTCAGTCGGCCGCCATAAATTTGCAGGCCGCTCACGTTGAGCGTGCCGCCCTTGAGACCGAACGCCTTCTCGGTGTCCATTTGCAGCGTGACGGTGGTCAGTCCTTTCGGTACGAGACTCTGTTGGACGCCGCCAGAGAGATTGCCGAACACCTCAAAGTTCTCGAGTATGGTGAGCGTGACGCCATACTTGGCCAAAGCGGGGCGGACTCCTCCCATGTCGCCAAGGAGGTTCTGATTCTGCCAGTCGCCGCTGAGCACCCCCCATGGGCCCGCGCTCGCCGGCCTCGAAGGCGCCGAAGCATCCGCGCGGAATTGCGGCGCGGCGAGCTGGGGCAGGGCGAAGGGAGCGGGATTGGGTACGCTCGAAGCGGCTGCTGGGACGGCGGCGGGGCTCGCCGACGGCTGCCCGGATTGATCGGAAAGCGAAGCGGTCGGCTTAGGGCTTGGGGGCGGGATCGAGTCGGCCAGGGCGGCGCCGGCGAGGCCAGCCACGACAAGCGAGACCGCGCTCCGGATAGCAGCCCGGCGAAGGAGACCGACTGGGCGCTGACGAGGAGCCAACCCGAAACTCCACCCCCCTGCCGATTGGCGATTATCAGGACGACCATGGGGGGTCCGCGATGTCAATGCAGCCGGTCGAAGATAGAAACTTTCCAAAACCATTAAATGACAGGAGGTTAGATCGAAGCTTTTAGATCGACTCGTCCGCCTCAAGTCGGCTCGACGTGAAGGTCCCGACGGCCCTGCGGCCGCGACTCCTTGACTGTCAGCTGGAGTTCGATTCTGCAGGCGATTGAGCGATCTCAAAGGTTTAAGCTCACTTTCTGCAACTCGAATCGAATGGGGTCGTGGACTTGAATCGGGATCCCGATTCATGAGTTATTTTCCTAATGTAATCATATAACATAACGGTCTATCATTGGCAGTCATACGCGAGCGCGCCGAAGGCCAACGCGGCGATCCA
>DASYBN010000378.1:0-5432 GCA_036500785.1 Acidobacteriaceae bacterium | reverse complement strand
GCAGGTCGTCGTGGCCTCGATCGAGTCCGTCGCGAACGGCTTGCTGCCGCGCATCATTGCCGAGTACCACATCGCCAGGCCAGCGATCGAGCTGCGTGTCAGGGAAGGCGTCCACGGCGCTGTCCTCGAGGATATCCGGAGTGGGGTAGCCGACCTGGGAATTACCTTTGTGGACGAGCTGCCCGATACGATCGCGATGGTGCCGCTCGGGTGGGAGGTCTTCCACGCCGTGATGCCGCGCCAGCATCGTCTCGCCCCGTCGCGGGGCGTTACCATGAAGCAGATCGCCCGCGAGCCCCTTGTGTCGTTGCCCAACGATTCCCGGACCCGCCGGACGATAGATGCCGCGGCATCCAAGCAGGGCATAACCCTTCAGCACGCGGTGACCGTTACTCAGCTCGCGACGGTAATGAGTTTCGTGCGAGCGGGACTGGGAGTAGCCATCGTTCCCGCGGGCGCCCTCGCGGGCTTCAATACCGAGGGGCTCAAGACGCTGCCGATCATCGGGCCGACGCTGTCGCACAACCTGGGACTCATCACACTCAAGGAACGCGAGCCAACCCCCGCGGCCATCGGCATCTCGACGCTGATCCGCTCGGTCTGCTCGACAGGCCAGGATTGATACGTTCCAAGCAATAATAACTGATATCACGATTCTTTTGGCATGAGTTGGCTGACGGCCGATGTCTCCCCACAGATGGGAGAGAGAAATGTCTGCATCACACGCCGTCGAATTCGAGACCACCTCAGAAACTGATCTCGTAGTTCTCGGCCACCGACATCCAGAACCTCGAGTACGTGCCCTTCATGTGGCGCATCGTGCAGTGCGCTGGTGAATAGCTGGTAATCGAAACAACCCTCAATCCATAGGAGCATCAAATGAGATTGCATGCCCTTTATCTTACCGGGGCTTTGATCGCAACGGCACTCCCGCTCTCGGCGAGAGCGGTACCCCTTCAGCCGGATCACCAGGCAACCACCAGTGTTCAGCAAGCCACGTCGGCTCCATACACTTGCGCTCCCGGTTATTACTGGGAGCCGGACGGCTATGCCCCGCACGGCAAGTTTAGGGCGGCGCATTGCGCAGTGCGCTGGTGAATAGTTGGCAATCGAAGCAACCCTCTATCCGAGGCCGCCGGCTATACCGAGACGACGCTGGTTCCCTTGACCGTCTTCACCAACGTCTTCACTCGACCCGTCTCACGAGACGCATGACTCGCTACGAGAAGCGGAAAGGATAGAAGCGGAGAGGATAGAATGATGGAAAATGACCTTGAAGAGATCAAGCTCTACTCCGATTACAAGAGCCCGTATGCCTATCTAGCTTTCGATCCAGGCTTTGCCCTCGAAGAAAAATATCGGGTGCGCGTTCGCTGGATCCCGTTCCAGCTCCGCATTAAGGGCAAAGGTGAGCGCAGCGTCTATTCGGAATACAAGGTGAAGTATTCCTATTTCGATGCGCGGCGCTGGGCAAATATGCGGGGTGGTCTCGTGCTCCGCGGACCACTGAAGATCTACGACACCAGGCCCGCTCTCATCGGCGGCCTCTTTGCCCGTAAGCACGGCAAGTTTCTGGAATACAGCCACTTCGTCTACGAAGCGTTTTTTAAGCGCGAATTGGAAGTGGATCAGACAGACGCTGTGGCTAAGGTCATCGCCGACCTGGGTATGAATGAGGCGGAATTCCGCGAATACCTCTCCGGAGAGGGGGCGAAAGAATACGACGCCTGCCTTGAGGAATCTACGACTGATCACATTTTCGGCGTCCCGATCTTCGTCTTCAGGAAGGAACCGTTCTGGGGGAACGACCGAATTCCGCTGTTGGAAATGCGATTGAAGGAGACGGGGCTCGCCCGATGATTGACCTTTACTTCTGGACGACCCCGAACGGCTATAAGGTTAGCATCCTTCTCGAGGAACTTTCCTTACCGTACCGGGTCATTCCCATCCATATCGGGAAGGGCGAGCAATTTGCAGAGGATTTTCTCCGCATCAGTCCCAACGGCAAAATCCCCGCCATAACGGACCATAAAGGCTCCGACGGCGCACCGATTTCGATCTTCGAGTCCGGCGCCATCATGATCTATCTCGCCAACCGATACGGTAAGCAGTTCCTTCCGGACCGCGAGCGAGATCACTACGCGGTTCTGCAATGGCTGATGTTTCAGATGGGGGGCGTCGGCCCAATGCTCGGCCAGGCCCACCATTTCCGCGTGTATGCTCCCACGCAGATCGACTACGCTATTGAACGCTATACGCGCGAGGCGACCCGCCTTTACACAGTGATCGACAAGCGCCTGCGGGACTCCGAGTATCTCGCCGGCTCTTATTCGATCGCGGATATGGCAGTCTACCCTTGGATCCGTCCCTATTGTTGGCAGGGGCAGGAGCTCTCTGGTTATCCTGCGATCCATCGCTGGTACCAGCGCATTCATGACCGTCCCGCCGTAGAGCGGGGCGTCGCCGTCCTGAAAGATCGCCTGGATCACAACCGCGCGAAGCCTACCGGCGAGAACTGGAACATCCTGTTCGGCGGTGTTGCGCCGGCGACAGCGGAATAGCCTGAATCATGCAGAAGCACCCTATGCTTACCGGGTACCGTGTACTGGATTTCACCCAGATCGTGGCGGGCCCCACCTGCACCAGACTCCTCGCCGAAATGGGCGCCGAAGTCATCAAGGTGGAGCTCGCCCCTGGAGGGGATCGGGTCCGGGCAATGGGGCTCAAGCCGCGAGACCCAAAGTATCGGGAATCCTCGCAGAGCACCTATTTCGTACAACACAATCACTCGAAGTGGAGTTTCGCGGTCGATTTCCGGAACCCTAAGACCCAGGCACTACTCCGCCATCTCGTAACAAAGTCCGACGTGGTGGTCGAAAACTTTTCTCCTGGGGTTATGGCTCGCACCGGACTGGCCTATGAGAATCTGAGGGTACTCAACCCGTCCATTGTTATGTGCTCCATCTCGATGGCAGGCCAGACGGGCCCGCTCAGCCAGGTGCCAGGCTTTGACTACATCGCCGCCGCATATGCCGGCGCCGCCGATCGGTTTGGCGAGGCTGGCCGTGGCCCGGTCCTAATTCCTCTTGCAATCGGAGATAGCTACACGGGGGTAACAGCTGCCATGGCGATTTGTGCGGCTCTCCTGCACCGAGAGCGTACTGGCGAGGGCCAGTACGTGGAAGCAACTTTGGTCGATTCTTGGTTCCACATGGAGCAGGTCAATGTTCCTCGCGTCTCGCTTCGTGGCGAGGCCGCCCTTCCCGTCCGAGCAGGTTCACTGCACCCCGACGGCGGTCCCACTGGAAACTTCCGTTATTCGGACAAGGAATACATCGCGATAACGGTGCTCCCACACCAGTGGAAGCAGTTTGCTGCTGCCACTGGTATCCCTGGTTTGGAGACCGATCCACGCTTCGCTACTCCTCGTGCGCGACGTGATAACAACGAAGTATTACGCGACCTGATCGAAGCCTGGCTGCAATCCTTCTCCTCTCGAGCAGAGGCTATCGCCATCCTCGAACGCCATCGTGTCCCGTGCGCGCCTGTACTTAATCTTGCGGAAGCCATCGCCCACCCTCATTTACGC
Organism: Acidobacteriaceae bacterium; assembly: GCA_036500785.1. Classification (GTDB taxonomy): domain Bacteria; phylum Acidobacteriota; class Terriglobia; order Terriglobales; family Acidobacteriaceae; genus Granulicella. The sequence continues at coordinate 1,843 of DASYBN010000378.1, read as the reverse complement.
GCCCGCCGTACCGTTCGCCGCGTGAAGGACTTCCATCTTGGCGAATTCGACATCACCGGAATGCCAGCTAAGTTTTCAATCTGGCCGGAGCACGAAAAGCTCAAAGCCGACCTTCTCGGAGAACATAACAAGCAGATCCTCAGCGAGATCCTGAGCTGCTCGCAGGAAGAGATCGCAGCGCTGTACCGCGAGGGAGCGATCGTACAGGACCCTTGCTTGGAAAAAGAGGTGTCAGATGCCTAACGCCATCGGCGACTGCGGCTCGTGCTGCTCCTGCTGCATCTGCGGCGCCATAGAGTTGGTACGTCTCGGCGTACCGTCAGCTGCCATCATCACGACCGAGTTCGTGCGCGAGACCGAGCTGACGCGGGACCGCCGTCGGCATGGAGGGCCTGGTGCCCGTGGTTATCCACCATCCGGTTAGCTCGATCACCCAAGCCGAGGTCGAGGCTCGCGTCGGGCAAGTCCAGATCCAGCCCTAAGCAGTCTGGACGGGGCGCGATGCTTTAGCCAACCACGAGGAGAGCAAAATGAATGATCCCGGTGAGCTGAATGATCCTGGTGAGTTGCGAAAGCTCGCCTCGTGGTACCGGGAGTTTGCCGAGCGGGCCGGCAATCCGGTGATTTGGGATGTCCGATTGAAGGCGGCGGAAGCTCTAGAGCGAGAGGCCAGTCACTTGGAAGACAGGCGCCGCAGGCGCGCCATGATGACAACGATCGTATGAAGATTACGGTCTGACCGTCTTAAGCCCGTGCGGCCGTTCGGCAACGAAGGCCCCAAAACCACATCCACTCCAATACCACATCCAAGGAATTCTCTGATGCAGGCAGTGCTTGAACCCCCTCGGCGGTCCCAGAATCTAGGCTCACCCAGGCGCTATCGAATACGGCCGCATAAGCATCACTCGCGGCTCCGTCATGTCGCGCTTGAGCCAGCGGTCGTCGCCGACTTCCTCCACCGGGTCGGCCATGTGGATATCCAGAATCTGCAATATGTTCCCTTCATGCGGTACATGCTCGGCGAGGCGTTCGAAGCATGCGCGGGCGCGGGGTTCTCGATTACCCTGAATGAGATTACCCGCGATCGTGCGATGGGTGGCTTCACGCTCAATATGGAAGGCGTCTCCGACGAGACCGATGATTATGTCCGCTTCGGCACGGCCGTTGGCCACCTGCTCGGATCCAGCAACCACGATGCGATGTCGGGGACGTACTTTGCGCGCTTTTTCGTGAAGGATACCGACAGCAGCGACTCTTACCTACGCCAAGCCTATCGTCCGCTCACCCTCCACACCGACGGAACCTTCGTCAGCGAAGCAACCGAGTGGCTGCTGATGATGAAGTTCGGCGAGGCCAATGCGATCGGAGGCGAACCGCGCTTCCTGCACATCGATGATTGGGACGAGCGGTCGCGCTTCCTTGATCATCCGCTGGGTCGGCGCCCGTTCCGCTACAAGGCGCCAAGCTCGAAGAATGTCGACGAGGATATCGAGCGCCCGGTCTTCTTCGACAGTTCATTCGGGCTCGCGGTATCGTTCATCGACCAGTTTGTCCAGCCGCGCTCGCGCGAGGAGGCAGTCTATCTTCACGACCTCTCTGCGTCGATGGAAGCCTCGCCGGGCACGCACGAGGTTCCATTGTCCGTCGGCGAACTTGTGGTGTTGAACAACTATTTCTGGTTGCACGGTCGTGCGCCGTTCCAGAAGAACCCCGAACTTCAGCGCGAGCTCATGCGTCAGCGTGGAACATTCGCGTGACCGCGGATCGTCGGGACCGGCGTTGTCAGGTTGGCAGCGCTGCCGGACGGTGGCAGCCTACTCGGCATGACGATATCTCAGAACCC
>DASYBN010000377.1:0-3441 GCA_036500785.1 Acidobacteriaceae bacterium | reverse complement strand
GATCGGTGCGAATCCGCTGGCCGGTAGAGACGAGCTGGCGGATCGCGGTGTCGACGTGCGTGCCGAAGGTCTGTCCTCCGGCGTAGCTGTTGAACATCGGCGGAAAGACGCGCAGCGGAAGCGCGGCGGACATGAAGCGTGACGAGCGCGCGAGGCCGGCAAGGATCATCTCGCCAAGCTCCTTCGCGACCGGCGAATCCTCCGGGATCTGCGCGTTGCGTTTAACCTCCTGCGCCTGGTAGCCGGCCGTAACTCGGCCATCGACCCACTGCGCCGTCGCCAATTTGGCGCGCGCAATGTTCACCTGTTCGGGCGAGAGCACCTTCTCGATCGTGATGAGCATCGTCTTTTCCTCAGTCGCTTAGAAGCGGAAGTTTCCGCCGATGAGCGCGCTTAGCCCGGGGCCGGGGATCAGATGGCTGGGGTGCGGCTGATCGATATAGAAGCGGTTGAGCAGGTTGTAGATGTTGGCCTGCAGCTCCAGCTTCTCGGTGATGGGCCGCTTCAGCATCGCGTTGAAAACCCAGTAGCCGGGCACCTGTTTCATCGCGGTTGCGAGCACCGGATAGCACGTTGTCGCCGTCGCGCCGCAGGGAGCCGTGCCGGCGGCAAAGCTCTGGGCTGGGCCAAACGATACGGGGACGTATGGGACCGTGGAGCTCGCCGTGCGTGCAGCGACGTAGTTGCCTCCGAGCCCCGCGTTCAAGCGCCAGAGCAGGTTGCGCGTGATGAATGCATTGAAGGTCTGCTTCGGCACGTTCGCGAGCGGATAGCCGATCGAGGTCGGGAACAGCTTCGAGTAGGTCACCGCGCTCGCAAGATAGGCATAGCCCACCACGAGATCGGTGCCGCCGTGCAGGCGACCCACCGCGCTGGCCTGCACACCGCGCACAAGCTGATTGCCCGCGAGCACGATGTTGTTCGAGTTCGTCGGGTCTGTTTCGCGCGCGTTGTCCTTCGTGGTCCGGAACCACGCGCCCTCCAGTTGCAGCCTGTCATGCGCGAGACGGTACTTCGCTCCGACTTCGTAGGTCTCGTTCTCTTCCGGCGGCAATAGGCTGCTCGCGACGCTCAAGCTGAGCGACTCAGCGGAAGGATTAAAGCTTGTTCCATAGTCGAAGTAGACGCTTCCGTGCGTATTCGGTTTGAAGACCAGCGCCGCGCGGTAGCTCGGCTGCCGCACCGTCTGGTCGATGTACGGAATGGGAGCTGTCGGTTTTGCGCCGGGCACGCTCGTCGGCGGAGCGTACAGGTTAAACAGCGTGTTGAAGTAGTCCCAGCGCACGCCGCCGGAGAGCTCGATGAAGCGATCGAACTTCACGGTGTCGATGAAATAAACGCCCGCACTCTTCGACTTCACGTGCGTCACCGACGTAATGTAGCCCGTGCCGCTGAATACATCGTGCGGGTTCGGCGACACGAGATTCGTCGACGGCACGGAGTTGACGCTGTTCTCTGTGTAGTTGTATTTCGTCGGGTTGGAGATCTCCTGTCCGCCTTCAACGCCTGCGGCGAGATCGTTTCGAACGCCGGCGACCTTGAACTGCGACGTCACCTCGGTCTGATCCCACAGGTCGCCTTCGACGCTCTTCACCTGGATCTGATTGCGATTCACCGTCATTTGGGAGGGTGGCGTCGCAAAGCTATACGGACACGGTTCGGATGAGTTGAGCGCACTCGTCGGCAGCGCAGCGACGTACCCTCCGACCGGCACACTTACGCTCGCGTTGGAGCAGAGCTGCGGCTCGGTGATCTGCACGTCGCGGGGATAATTCGCCCATCGCGCGATGGTGTGCACGTCGACATTATTGGCGAAGGTATGATTCGCCTTCAGCGTCACGATGTCATCGTTGGTGTCCAGGTGGTTCGAATCAGGGAGACCGAAGTAGGAGTGCCGGTTGACGCCGGGCGCGAGCTGATTGAAGAACCACGGCAAACCGTAGTCGGGCGTGTCGCTTTCGGTGAAGTGAAAGTAGCTGATCGTTAACCGTGTCGGGTTGTTCATGCCGAAACTGATCGACGGCGCCACACCGTATCGGCGATTCTCCGCATAAGGACGGCCGGCAACGCCGCCTTCCGTTCCCATCGCATTCAGCCGGATGGCCGAACCGCCGGCGAAATCGCTGATCGGCTCGTTGACGTCGGCGGTAATCCGGCGCGTGGCATCGGTGCCAAAGTCCGCATCAACGTGCACGAACCTGTCCGCTGCGGGAACCTTGCTCTCCTGGTTGATGACACCGCCGGTCGAGCCGCGCCCGAACTGGACGCCCGCGGGTCCTTCGAGCACCTCGACCTGGTCATAGTCGAAGCTGTCGCGGTAGTAGCTGCCGAAGTCGCGAATGCCGTCGAGGAAGATATCGTTGCGGGCGCTAAAGCCGCGGATCGTCAGGTTGTCGCCCTGCGCTCCGCTCTCCCCGGCAGCGATGCTGATTCCGGGCACGTTGCGAACGGCGTCCGTCAAGGTACGATTCTGTTCATCATGCAGAACAAATTCAGGGATCACCGCGACTGTCTGAGGCGTGTGCAGCAGGTCCTCGGTGAACTTGCCCATCGAGACGGCGTCGGGCAGCCCGCTGGTCACGTCGACCGTATCGGTGCGCTGGAGCGCCACGGTCGCGTTCTCTGCACTCTGAAAGCTGCAGCTCAGGCCAGTTCCCTTCAGCAACTGACGCAGCGCGGCCTCGGGAGTGTAGAGCCCCTGCAGGCCGGCCGTTGCAATGCCGGCCAGGTCATCGGCCGGAACCGCCAACCGCAGATTGACGCCGCTCTGGTTCCGGTAGGCCTCGAGCGCGGTATCCAATTGCCCGGCCACAATGTGGAACCGGCGTACGGGCAGCTGCGCCGGCGCGGGCTCTCGGCCGCTATCCTTAACAGCTGCCGTTCCCGGCAGGGCGTCCATTCGATTTGCGACGGCACAGGCAGCCATAGTGGCCACCGCCATCCATCGGGAACGACGGTTCCTTCTATTTTTCAATTTCTTGCGCCTCGTCCAATCAACGGCTCCCGGATCACGTAGTCCTTGAGCCCATATACGACCATATCAGTCCCAGTTAGATTACCGCAGATATAAGACTTGTTTAGACCTATATTGTGAATTTGGTGCGATATTCGCGTCACAATATGGAGCGGAGGCCCGCCAGTGCGACAAAGATTCAGGACAACTCAGTGGCTTGGCCATCCTGTGGACTTCGTCTTCGCCTTCCTGGCGAACCCGTCCAACCTCCCGAAGCTGATGCTGCCGTGGCAGGATGCGCGGATCGACGAAATCGAGCTGCATCCGGCGCGCCATAGCGAGCGTGCCCACCCGATGGCGGCCATCGCAGCAGGCACCGGCACGCGCATGACCCTCAGCTTCCGGCCCACGCCCCTGGCGCCGGTCCGCGTGTCATGGGAGGCGCGCATTGAGGACTTCCACTGGAACGAACGCTTCTGCGATCGCCA
>DASYBN010000376.1:0-2547 GCA_036500785.1 Acidobacteriaceae bacterium | reverse complement strand
GGCGTGTAGCGCTTGAACGAGGCGCGATAGGACCCTGCGACGGAGTGGTCGCCGGACTTGTGCAGCTCGTTGAGCTCGGAGAAGCGTTTGAGCGCCATGAAGTAGCAGCCGATCATCCAGTAGGCGATGAGCAGCGAAACCGGCGGGACGATGAGGCTGGTGACGGCGTACCAGCCGAGCAGCATGCGCAGCGGATTGTTGACGGATTCGGTGAGGACGTCGAGGTACGGAACGTCCTTGGTGCGTACCGGCGGGAAGTTGTACAGGCAGCCCATCATCCAGAGCACAAGCGCGGTGAGCGCGAACATGCGCGAGATGTGCAGGCCGATCGCGACGCCGGTGGCCATCATGAGCAGCCACTGAACGTAGGCAGCCGGTATGCTGACGAGACCGCGCGCGGCGGGCCGGTTGCGCTTGGTGGGGTGCAGGCGGTCGAACGGGGCGTCCAGAACCTCGTTGATGACGTAGTTGCTGCAGGCGACGAGCGTGATGGAGATGAACGCGAGGATGAGCTGCGGCAGCAGCTGCCAGGTGCGCAGAGAAGGGTCGACGCTGAGCGGGACGATCACGCCCGGAAGCACAAAGAGGTTCTTGATCGAGTGGTCGAGGCGAACGATGGCGAGGTGCGCGCGGAGCCGCTCGGCGAAGGAGACCTCAGTGCGCTCGATGGCTGGCATGAAGGGGATCTGTCTCCTTGATAGGTGAGCAGGTTCAGTATATCGAAGCGGTGCGGGCGCCGGGGCTAAAGCCCCTGTCTTTGCGCGGGTGTATTCAGCGGCCTGAAGGCCGCTGCTAATCCGAAGAGCCAAGGCGTGTGCTGTAGTCTTTGAGAGGCGCGGACGCGCGGCGGAAGATCGAGGGCGCAGTGGCGCAGAGGGCAATCATCATTGGCGCGGGACCGGCGGGTTTGACGGCCGCGCTGGAGCTGCTTCGTAACACCGACATACAGCCTGTGGTGCTGGAGGCGACCGAGGAGATCGGCGGGATCTCGCGGACGATCCGGTACAAGGGCAACCGCATGGACATCGGCGGCCACCGGTTCTTCTCAAAGAGCGACCGCGTGATGCAGTGGTGGCTGGAGCTGATGCCTCCGGCTGCCGATCCCAGCGTTCCAGACACGATCGAGATTACGTATCAGGGCAAGCGGCACAAGGTGGAAGTGCCGGGCGATCTGCCGCAGGAGCCGCCGCTGCGCGGCATGGGACCGCTGAGCGAGCCGGACGAAACCGATGAGGCGGACGAGGAGATTGAAGAGGAGCACGGGCATACGACCACGGTGGTAACGCCAGACCCGGAAGATCGCGACCACGTCATGCTGATTCGGCCGCGCAAGAGCCGGATCTACTACCTGCGCAAGTTTTTCGATTATCCGATCAAGCTGACGGGCAACACGATTAAGAATCTCGGTCCGGCGCGCATGACGCGGATCGGGATCAGCTATGCGGCGTCGCGGGTGCGGCCGATCAAGCCGGAGAAGAGTCTCGAAGATTTTCTGATCAACCGCTTCGGGCGCGAGCTGTACCTGACGTTCTTCAAGAGCTACACGGAGAAGGTGTGGGGAACGCCGTGCGATCAGATTTCGGCGGAGTGGGGAGCGCAGCGCATCAAGGGCCTGAGCCTGACGACCGCGCTGAAGCACTTCGTGAAGAAGGCGTTCAGCGCAAAGCCGAAGCCGAGTGCGGGGAGCGGCGACATCGCGCAGAAGGGCACGGACACGTCGCTGATCGAGCGGTTTCTGTATCCGAAGTTTGGGCCGGGGCAGCTGTGGGAGCATGTGGCCGACAAGGTGAAGGCTGGCGGCGGCGAGCTGCACATGGGGCGCCGCGTCGACCGGCTGGTGGTCGATGGCGAGCGCGTGATTGCTGTCGAGACATCGAATGCGAGCGGAGAGCGCGAGCGCTTCGACGGCGAGTATTTCTTCTCGACGATGCCGATCAAAGAGCTGGTGCGCGCGCTGGCTGCGGGCGGAGCCGAGGTTCCGGCGAATGTGCGCGAGGTGAGTGAGGGCCTGGAGTATCGCGACTTCATCACGGTGGGCGTGCTCGCGAACAAGCTCGACGTGAAGGAGCCGGATGGCGGGTTGATTAAGGACACGTGGATCTACATTCAGGAGCCCGATGTGCAGCTGGGCCGGCTGCAGATCTTCAATAACTGGAGCCCGCACATGGTGAGCGATCCGACGAAGGTGTGGATCGGGCTCGAGTACTTCTGCTACGACACGGACCCGCTGTGGTCGATGCCCGATGAGGAGATGAAGCGGTTTGCGGCGGCGGAGCTCGAGAAGATCGGCATCCTGAAGACGCGCGAGGTGCTGGACGCGCATGTGGAGCGCGTGCCGAAGACCTATCCGGCGTACTTCGGGACCTATAACCGTTTCGATGAATTGCGCGCGTGGGTGGATGGGTTTGAGAATCTGTTTCTGGTCGGTCGCAACGGCATGCACAAGTACAACAACCAGGACCACTCGATGCTGACTGCGATGGCCGTGGTCGACGGATTGGCGAAGGGTCACGTGGACAAGGCTCAAGTGTGGTCGATCAATACCGA
>DASYBN010000375.1:0-1847 GCA_036500785.1 Acidobacteriaceae bacterium | reverse complement strand
GGGGAGGCGCCCGGGAGTGGTGGCGTCGTAGCCGGTCTTCTCATAGGCGAGCAGGAGGCCCTTGCCGTTGCGATGCTTGGAGGCGGGGAGGCCGAACTCGGGATCGAGCAGGATGGCGGAGGCATGGCGGGTGAGCACGGAGGTGACGAGGGTCTTGAACTCTTCGAGCGCGGATGGCGGGATGGTGCCGGTGCCAGCTTCCTTGGCGAGCGACTTCTGGAGGGAGCCACGCTGATCCATGGCGGCGGCAGCGATGACGCCGCGGTGATCGGAGACAGACTTGAGGCCGTCGAGCTTGCCGGGTGTGAGCTTGATCATGATGCTTCTCCTAACCAGGTATGTAGAGCAGATGTCTTGAGCGGGGAAGTGAACTCGTAGCAATTCTACAGACTTGCCGTCTGGGGCACATGCGCCTGGGGCGCACTTTGTGTGGCGCTTTCCGACGGTCGTTGCCGTTCAGATCTGCGGCACGCACAGAGAACGGGGCACCCGCGGACCGGCCGTCCGAGGCAATGGCGCCTGCGGTCTGCTCACAGACTAGGTGGTGTGGTCGAGGATGATCTTCCATCCGGCGGGCGTTTTTTCGAAGACCAGCGAAAAGACGCCCTGCGCATCTCCGCCTGCGCTGGCGCTGCGCGTGAGGTGGTAGCGGCCGGTGACGACGGCGAAGCGGGCATCGAGCGGATGCACTTCGAGGGTGTCGAAGGCGAGTTGGCCCATCTTTTCTTTGCCGGTGTAGTTTTTGCGATAGCGGTCGAGGATGTTGGCGTAGCCGTGCGCGATGATTTTGCCGACGAAAGTGGTGTCGGGTGAGTTGTTGTATCCCTGCATGAAGGCGACGACATCGCCGCGGTTCCATGCTGCGACCTGTGCGTCGAGCACGCCGCGGATGGCGGTTTCGGCTGGAGGGGCGGCGTGGACTATCGCTGGGGTGAGGGTTGCAAGAAACAATGCCAAGGCGAGGTGATGTCGGTGCAGACGCATGGGTCACTCCGGTTTTTAGTCTGCTCGTTTTGGTGACAACGCTTGCGCGCTCGCCGACTTACTTGTCGGCCAGCAGCGCGCGTTGGGCTTCGAAGAGTTCGCGGATGCCGGCTTCCGCGTAGTCCATCATTTCGAGCATTTTTGCGCGGGGGAAGGCCTGGCGCTCGGCGGTGGCCTGCACTTCGACCAGGCCGCCGTCTTCGGTCATGACGATGTTCATATCGACTTCGGCCTGCGAGTCCTCTTCGTAGGCCAGGTCGAGGAGGACTTCGTCGTCGACGATGCCGACGCTGGTGGCGGCGACGAGCTGGCGCAACGGCGATTGCTTGAGCGTGCCTGCCTTCACCAGACGATTCAATGCGAGGGCGAGCGCCGCGCAGGCGCCGGTGATGGCCGCGGTGCGGGTGCCTCCGTCGGCCTGCAATACGTCACAGTCAAGGATCACTGTTCGCTCGCCGAGCGCCTGCATGTCGACGACGGCGCGCAGCGAGCGACCGATCAGGCGCTGGATCTCGTGGGTGCGGCCGGAGATTTTGCCGCGCTCCGACTCGCGAGCGGTGCGGGTGAGGGTGGCGCGGGGGAGCATACCGTACTCGGCGGTGACCCAGCCGCGGCCGCTGTTGCGCAGCCAAGGGGGAACGCCCTGTTCGACGGTGGCGTTGCAGAGAACGCGGGTGTGGCCGAGAGAGATGAGGACGGAGCCCTCGGCGGTGGCGACGTAGTCGGGCGTGAGCGTGACGGGGCGGAGCTGGCCGGCGGCGCGGCCGGAGCGGATGCCGGGGGCCTTGGGGGAAAGTTGCGGGGCGGGCTGCTGAGAGGCGGGTGCCATAGAGAAAGAATGTCCTGTGAGCGTCGGTGAGCAG
>DASYBN010000374.1:0-3885 GCA_036500785.1 Acidobacteriaceae bacterium | reverse complement strand
GCCGGAAAACTCACCGTAAACACCTGCGCCGACACGCTCATGCAGACGACGCCGAGCACGGCTGCGGCCAATCTGCTCACTTTTCGCATAGCCGAAAGTGTAATCCACACCCGGGCCGCACCCGGCGTATGCTTTGCCTCGTCCAATGGACATGCGCAAAACTGCGTGGATCTGGCTTGCCGGCTGCTGCGCGTGGACGCTCGACGCCGCGGTGAGCCTCAGCGTGCACTCCACCGCGCATGCGGAACTCGCGCTGGTGCTGGCCATGCTCTTTGCCATCGCATGGCTCTTCTACCGCAGCCAGCCGCGCTGATCTTTCCTACGCTTTGCCGAGCACCTTCGCCATCGTCTCGCCAATCTCGGCTGGCGATTTCACCACGTGAATGCCCGCAGCGGTCATCGCCTCCATCTTGCTCTCGGCCGTGCCTTCGCCGCCGGAGATGATCGCGCCAGCGTGGCCCATGCGGCGTCCTGGAGGCGCGGTCTGCCCCGCGATGAAGCCGACAACCGGCTTCTTCACATGCGCTCTGATGAACTCCGCAGCCTTCTCCTCGTTCGTTCCGCCGATCTCGCCAATCATGATGATCGCTTCGGTGTCGGGGTCATCGTTGAGCAGCTTCAACGCATCGATGTGCGTCGTGCCAACGATCGGATCGCCGCCGATGCCAATCGCCGTCGACTGCCCGATGCCGCGCGTCGTCAGCTGATACACCGCCTCGTACGTCAGCGTGCCTGAGCGTGACACGATGCCGACGCTGCCTTCCTTGTGAATGCGTCCCGGCATGATGCCGATCTTCGCCTTGCCCGGCGAGATCACGCCGGGACAGTTCGGCCCGATGAGCCGCGACGTCGAGTGCTTCACAACCTCCCAGACCTTCACCATATCCAGCACCGGAATGCCCTCCGTAATGCACACGATCAGCGGCAGCCCAGCATCCGCAGCCTCGAGGATTCCATCCGCCGCGGCGGGAGGCGGAACGAAGATCATCGTGGCGTTCGCTCCGGTCGCCTTCACCGCCTCTTCGACGGTGTTGAAGACCGGCCATCCCTCATGCGTCGTCCCACCTTTGCCCGGCGTGACGCCGCCAACAACGATGTCAACGCCAAACTGCTTCGAATATTCCGAACAGCCCTTCGCGTGAAACGTGCCTTCACGACCGGTAATTCCCTGCACGATCAGCCGCGTGTTCTTGTCTACGAGAACGCTCATTACTTGACTCCCTTCGCGGCTGCGACCACCAGATCAGCGGCTTCCTTCATCGTGGCTCCCACCTGGAACTTCAGGCCGGACTCTTCAATAATCTTGCGGCCTTCTTCGACGTTCGTTCCTTCGAGACGCAGCACTATCGGCAGCTTCACGTTCAGCTTTTTCGCCGCTGCGACGACTGCCGTCGCGAGCACATCGACCCGCAAAATGCCGCCGAAGATGTTGATGAAGATTGCCTTCACATTCTTGTCAGAGAGCAGAATGCCAAACGCATTCTCGATCTGCTCCTGGTTCGCTCCGCCGCCCACATCGAGGAAGTTGGCAGGCGAGCCGCCAGCGTATTGAATGATGTCCATCGTCGCCATGGCGAGACCCGCGCCGTTCACCATGCACGCGATGTTGCCGTCGAGCTTGATGTAGTTCAGCGCAAACTTCGACGCCTCAACCTCCAGCGGGTCTTCTTCGCTCAGGTCGCGCAGCTCCTTCAGGTCCTTGTGGCGAAACAGCGCGTTGTCGTCGAAGTTGATCTTGCAGTCGAGCGCGGCGAGCTTGCCGTCCTTCGTCGTAATGAAGGGGTTGATCTCCATCAGCGAGCTGTCTGTGTCTATGAATGCCTTGTAGAGGCCCATCATGAACTTCACCGCCTCACCCACCTGCGCGGGCTCAAGGCCGAGCTTGAACGCCAATCTCCGCGCCTGGTATGGCTGGAAGCCGATCGCCGGATCGACATACTCCTTGAAGATCGCGTCGGGTGTGTTGTGCGCGACCTCCTCGATCTCCATGCCGCCGGCCTGCGAGGCCATGAAGACCACCTGCGAACTGGCGCGGTCGAGCACGATCCCGAGGTAGAGCTCGCGTGCGATGTCCGAGCCGGCTTCGATCAGCAGCCGCTGCACCTTCTGGCCCTGCGACCCGGTCTGGTGGGTTATGAGCTGCATGCCGAGAATGGCCTTCGCGTATTCATCGGCCTGCTCGATCGACTTCGCGAGCTTGACGCCTCCGCCCTTGCCGCGGCCTCCGGCGTGAATCTGCGCTTTGATGACGGCGACGCGGTTGCCGGCCGAGAAGAGCTGCTTGGCGGCCTGGTCGGCCTCCTCCAGCGTCGTGGCCATCTCGCCGGCGGGCACGGTGACGCCGTACTTCCGCAGAATCTCCTTGGCCTGATACTCGTGAATCTTCATGCGGGGGCTCCAGTGTGACGTGAGCTTGATGTGACCCAGCCATGGTAGCGAGTGCCTGAAACAGCGGGCAAGCAAGTGCGGGCGATTATCGCTGCTCGTGTGCGATCTGCGCCGAGCCGCCCGCTGACGTCCGTCTGTTAACCTCAGGTTCTGAATGAGTATCCAGTCAGAGCTGCGACGTATCATCGAATCGCGCGAGAGCTTCACCCAGCCCGAATCAGCCGCGCTGATGCGGCGAATTCTTGCAGGCGATGCGAGCGAGGTGGAACTCGCGGCGCTGCTGGGTGGTATGGCCGGCAGAGGTGAGACGGCGGCCGAGGTTGCGGGCTTCGCCGAGGCGCTGCGCGCAGCCGCAACGACCCTGCCGCTCACCGATGCGGAGCGCGATTCCGTGGTGGACACGTGCGGGACGGGCGGCGATGGGAGTGGGACGTTCAACATCTCCACTGCGGCGGCGCTGGTCGCCGCGGCCGCAGGCGCGAAGGTGGCCAAGCACGGCAACCGCGCGATCACGTCACGGTGCGGCTCGGCGGACGTGCTCGAGGCGCTCGGCGTGCCAACAAATCTCGGAGCCGAAGCCGCGGCCGACGCGCTGCGGGAGCATGGGTTCTGCTTCCTGCTGGCTCCGGCGCATCATCCGGCGCTGAAGGCGCTGATGCCGGTGCGGCGAGCGATCGGCGTGCGGACGGTGCTGCATGTGCTGGGGCCGCTGCTAAACCCTGCGGGCGCGCGGCGGCAGGTGATGGGAGTGTACGCACGCCGTCTGATTCCGCTGGTTGGCGAGGCGATGACGCGGCTCGGCACGACGCACGCCATGGTCGTCCACGGCGACAGCGGACTGGATGAGCTGGCGCTGAGCGGCCCGAGCGACGTCGCGGAGGTGCGCAACGGCGCGGTGACGCTGCGGGTTGTGGCTCCGGAGCAGTTGGGGTTTGGGCGCGCGGGGATCGAGGCGCTGGCGGGCGGCGATGCGGCGGCGAATGCGGCGATTCTGAGTTCGATCTTCGCTGGCGAACGAGGCCCGCGGCGCGAGATCGTGGTGCTGAACGCGGCGGCGGTGCTGGTGGTTGCAGGTGTCGCGAAGGACCTTACCGAGGCGGCGAGGATCGCGGCGGAGGCGATCGACTCGGGGGCTGTGATGCAGCTGGTTGAGGCGTTACGACGTTAGAACGCGGGCCCTGCTAGCATCGGGCTACCGTTCATGAGTGAGCCGAAGAGCCGAGGGGTTGCGCCCGTTTGGTTGATGGGCATGGGATACGCCGTCTTCGGACTGGCGGGTGGATTTCTTGTGCTTCCGCTGCCGCAGATGCTTGCGGCGGAAGGCGTGCCCGAGGCGCGGATCGCGGCGGTGAGCGGCGCCTGTTTTCTTCCGGGGTTCTGGACGTTTCTCCTGGGTCCGATGCTGGATGTGCGGTTCTCGCGCCGGTGGTGGGCGACGCTGTTTGCGGTGCTTTCGGGAGTGTGCATGGGCGCGGCGATCCTGCTGCGAAGGCATGT
>DASYBN010000373.1:0-5584 GCA_036500785.1 Acidobacteriaceae bacterium | reverse complement strand
CGAGTTGGCCCGAGAACTCTTGCAACAGATTTGGGGATAAATCTGGGGTCATTTTCCGGGCATACTTTGGCACTGTCAAACCCGAGCGAGCAACCAAAACATGTGCGCACGAACGCCTTTTATGCCCACAGTTGCGTTCGTCTCATGTTTGTCGGCTCACGACGCAAATCGTTTGTAGATGGATAGCGGCGTTGCAGCAATCCTGGTTCGAGCGGTGCGCAGATCAGCAAAAACGCAGGCTATCGACCCGCTGCCGTGCCGCTCTGCGCCGCTTCGCCTGTGCGGAACTCCGTCCACGGGCCCGCCTTCATGTCGTGCAACACGGGTTTTTCCCACGCGAACTCCGGATGTGCGGCGAAGAACGGGCCGGCGAGGAAGTCTGCACCGCACGGATGTCCGGCGCGCACGATCATGCTCATACGCTCGGCCATTGTTGCGTCCGTCACCTCGCCGGTGACCGCTCCGCTCGGGCTGTACGGTGGATTGCCCCACACTGGCTCACCCTCCGCGCTTGTCTCCTCATGTCCGCACAGACTCCGCTTGCCTGCATCTTCTTTCTTCTCGAAGCTGTCCCAGTGGTCGCTCAGGTAGGCCTCGGCCAGTGCGGTGTCGAGCTGACCGTAGTGCTTCTTCACGAAGGCCTCGCCCGTCACCCGCCGCGCATTCATCGAGCTCGACATGTTGTCCGGGTTGAAGCCCGGCGTGTCATCGCGAATCACCAGCGGATCCGCGGTGAAATTGGCGGAGACAAAGTATCCATCCTTCTTCTTTGTCAGCGGAGTATGGTGCAGCCCCAACTCGAGATACGCGATCTCGCCCGTCTTACGGTCGCCGATCATCCACGAGTTTGCATATCCGCCGTTGTTACCGTTGCGCATGATCGCCGCGTATTCATCGATCGACGTCGCATACTGCATCGCTTTGCGCGAGCGCACAAACTCCGGGATGCCGTTCACGTCAAAGCCGACGGCCTGCGGCAGCGTCGTCTCGGTGATCATCAGACCGGCGGCGTTCACGCCGAAGTCGTCCTGGCTGGTGATAATGCCGGGCGTGCCATCCATCAGCATGCGAAGTCCATGCTCCGGTGCGATGTCAAACACCATCACCCAGCGCTCGCCTTCTGCATAGCTCGACCAGTTGCTGTGGGCGACCACGATCTTGCCGTCTTTCGTCGCGCTGCCGGTCGCGATGAACGCCGAGCACTTGCCGGGCGCGGTCGCGGCGGGCGGCACCGGCTTCTTCTCTTTCGCATCCACCATCGGCAGGTAGTAGCCGGTGAGCTCCTCGTTGCCGTTCAGCGCGACGATGTCCCACAGGTCCGCGGTCGATCCCTTCGCCTTCAAACCATCCGCGATGCCGCGCAGCTCAGCCTGGTACTCCGGCTCGATCTTCGGCCACAGCACGCTCTTCGCAGCGTTGCGGAAGAAGCTCCACTGGCGCTGATAGTCGTGCACGGCCTCCAGCTTGTAGACGCGAAGGTTGTCGTCGATCTCGTCCTTCAGCAGATATCCGTGCTGAAATCCGATCTCATGCGGCTTGCCCTCGAGATGCACATACGTCCACCCACCCTGCTTGAATGCGTACGCGCTCTTGAGCTCCTTCGGTTGCGCTGCGCTCTGCGCGCACGCCATGCCAGCCAAACCGCACATTGCCAGCACTGCCGCAGCTATCCGCTTCAGGCGCATACACTCTACCCCGCAAAAGGAAGTCAACAGCTCTGCTTGAAGATGGAGATCAGTGTAGCTCGAAACAGCAGCCGCGCGGGCTCACTCCCACTCGATGGTTCCTGGCGGCTTCGACGTGATGTCGTAGACCACGCGATTGATCCCGTGCACTTCGCTCACGATGCGGCTCGAGATCGTCCGCAGCACCTCATACGGCAACGCCGCCCAGTCCGCCGTCATGCCGTCCTCGCTCTCCACCGCGCGGATCGCACACGTTGACGCATAGGTCCGCTGATCGCCCATCACGCCGACGGATTTCACCGGCAGCAGCACCGCGAACGCCTGCCACAGTTTCGTCGTGAGCCCTGCGCGTCGAATCTCGTCGGCGCAGATCGCATCAGCCTCCTGCAGCAAAGCCACGCGCTCCGGCGTCACTTCGCCGAGGATGCGCACCGCTAGCCCCGGTCCCGGGAACGGCTGCCGCTCCAGCACCTCCGCCGGCATGCCCAGGTCCTTGCCGATCCGCCGAACCTCATCCTTGAACAAATCGCGCAGCGGCTCAATCAGCTTCAGCTTCATGTCCGCAGGCAGGCCGCCGACGTTGTGATGGCTCTTGATGACGTGACTTGGCCCATGCACGCTTGCTGACTCGATCACGTCCGGATAAAGCGTTCCCTGCACGAGCCACGCAATCTCCTCGCCCGCCGACTTCTCCGCCTCGAAGATCTTCTTCGCCTCATCGTCGAAAACGGCGATGAACTCGTTGCCGATCGCCTTCCGCTTCTTCTCCGGATCCGTTACGCCGGCGAGCTTCGCCAGAAAGCGCTCGCTTGCATCGACGGCAACGACGTTCAAGCCCAGCTGATCGCGCATCGTGTGCTGCACCTGCTCGAACTCGTCCTTGCGCAGCACGCCGTTGTTGACGAAGATGCACGTCAGCCGGTCGCCGATTGCCTTGGCAACGAGCACCGCGGCGACACTCGAGTCCACGCCGCCGCTTAGCCCGCAGATCGCGTGCCCGGTCTCGCCTACCTGCGCGCGGATCCTCGCGACGGTGGTCTCGATGAAATGCGCGGGCGTCCAGTCCTGCTTCGCTCCGCAGATGTCGACCACGAAATTCCGCAGCAGCTCGATCCCTTGCCGCGTGTGCGCAACCTCCGGATGAAACTGCACGCCCCACATCTTCCGCTGCTCATTCGCGACGCCCGCAACCGCATTGCTTGTCTTCGCGACGACGTGAAAGCCCGGGGCCATCTGCTCCGCGTGATCGCCGTGCGACATCCACACCTCGAGGGCCTTGGGAAGCCCGTGAAACAGCGGCGTCTCGGCGATCACCTCAACTTCCGCGTGTCCATACTCACGCGCCGCCGCGGGCGCGACCTTGCCGCCCAGATGATGTGTCATGAACTGCAGACCATAGCAGATGCCGAGCAGCGGCAGCCCCGTCTCGAGCACCTTCGCATCGGCCTTCGGCGCATTCTCGTCGTAGACGCTCGACGGCCCGCCGGAAAGGATGATGCCCTTCGGCTTCAGCTCCAGAACGCGTTCGAGCGGCGCCGTGCACGGAAGCACCACCGAGAACACATCCAGCTCGCGAATTCTGCGCGCGATCAGCTGTGTGTACTGCGACCCAAAGTCGAGAATAACGATGGTTGACGATCCGTGAGTATCCACTGCTGACGATCCGCGCGTATCCACATCGTCAGTCTACCGTGGGGTTCAACTATGCGGCGGCAGCGGCGGCGGGGTTTCGATCATCCCGTAACGTCCATCCGCGGTCTCGATCACCACCGGCGCGTAAAGACCGAGCAGTTGACGCTTCCACCAGTTGCCGGTCGCGCGTTTCTCGGCCATGGTCGTGAACCAGTACTGCCACAGCACGGCACGGACGTACTTCGGCGGGGCCTGCGAGAACGGGTTGCCGCGAAACAGCGTGAGCACGTCCGCGTCATTATCGAGCAGCCTCTCCTCGGTGAGCGGAACGATCTCATTCTGCTGCCAATCGCCCAGCGAAGCGAACCACAGGTTCCAGTCGAAGCGCGGCTGATACGGAGCATAGAGGCGCGGCCGCTCGTTGAGCGCCTGCGGCTTGTACTGGAACGGATACGCTGTCCAGTTCTGGCCGTCGTTCGATCCCTGAAACTCGATCTCGTAGCGGCCGGTTGTCATCACCGCGAAGAGCCCGTATTGATTCGCAATCCGAAACGGCTCCAGCAGCGCGACGGGCGTCGAGGGCAGCGGCAAGCCGGGCATAACGATGTTCACCAACTCGAAGGTCGTGTCGTACGCAATCAACGCAAGCAGCAATGTGCTGACGGTGAGCTTCAGGGTCTGCAACGCGCGCACCGCTCCCGTCGCGGGCTCTCGCGGCGGTGCAATGTCCCCGGTCTGCGGCACCGCGATCCTCTCGCGATAACGCGCAGGAATCCAGCTTACGAGCGTGCGGTCGTCAAGCAAAAGAATTCCGAGGCAGAGCACGATGTAGTTCAGAAACGCGTAGTTTCCGGTAAGGATCACCGGAATCTCCCACAGCGTCACGACTACGAACAGCGCCACACGCACCGCGCGTCCCGCCGGCCACTTGCGCGGAAAGAAGAACAGCAGCACGACGATGAACTCCAGCACCAGCGTTCCGCCGGCCGTCGCCTTCTGAAACCACTCCGGCAGATGCTGCACGTACCATCCGATCCACGATGGCAGCGGGCTGTTCTGGTAGTACTGATCCATCGCCGTGAGGTGGCGCCACTGCGGGTCGCCGCTGAGCCACTTCACCAACCCCGACTCGAAATAAATTCTGAACCACTCCCACTGCAGCAGCCACAGGCTGAGACGAATCGGCGGATGCTCGCGCCCGAGCCCCGGCCGCAGACCCGGCGGCGCAAAGAACAGCGAGATGAAGCCGGCTTCGAGCAGCATTCCGTCAGACTGGTACGAAGAAAAATCTCCCGCCGCGCTGACGAATGCGAGAAAACACAGCCAGCAGACGAGAAGGCTCGCGCGCGGCCAAAGATTGAAGAACGCGGCGACTGAGGCGAGCAGACCGATCCACATCACCGCGAGAATGAAGTGTGTGCTCAATGAGATCCAGAACAGCGACGGTGCAATCCAGAAGCGCGACCGCCCAGCGGCCTGTGCGATCGACGCAAGCGTCTCGCCTGCCGGCAGAATGCCGTGCTGGCCGATGAGCCCTCTCACCTGGAACAGCAGCGCAAAGAACGCGGAGAAGTAAATCGCTGCAAGCGCACGCAGCCACAGCCACCTCGCGAGCATTACCGTGCGTGGTCCCTGCTCCGAGGCAAACAGCCACCGCACCGGGTTCGAAGGCCGTTCCATCGTGTCTCTTTTGAGCGTGTTTTCTGAACAGCGAGTTGCGTCCGCTGCATGGATGAATTTGAGCCGAAAGCGCCGCCTGCTACTCTTGCGCGCATGAGATTTCTGACTGCGATTATGCTCCCAACGGCGGCGGCGCTGTGTCTCGCGGCCTCGGCCCAGGCTGCCCAAATGGACGCGTTTGTCTGCCGCCTCTCACCGCAGGAGACGCTCCTGCATCAGGCGAACCGCCTGCTGCTCGAGGAACTGGCGCTTCATCCTGTCTCGGCCACCGAGGCGGGATATCACGAGCACAATGGCGTTTCGCTCGACGCGCAGCTCGACGACGCCAGTCCCGCAGCGTTGGCGCACGAGCGCCGGCTGCTTGCGGACGCACAGCGGTGTTTCGCGAATGTAGAGGAGTCCAATCTCTCAGGTGAGGACAAGGCTGACCTGACGCTCGTGCGCTCCAGCATCGCCGAGGAGATCTTCGCGAGCGATGTCCGCCAGCCCGAACACTATCGTCCCGAGCGGCCAGTCGAGCTGATCGGAACAGCGCTCTTCTTTCCGTTGACGCAGAACTATGGCACGCCGGAGCAGCGGCTGACGAA
>DASYBN010000372.1:0-2097 GCA_036500785.1 Acidobacteriaceae bacterium | reverse complement strand
GACGCCAGGATCATCGGTGGCTGAGGGGCGGCAGAAGGGCCTGATGCAGGCCCTGGCCGCGGCCGGCTCGAAAGCAACTCTCGTTCAGTATGTCGGCGCTGGAGAACCCGAGATGGATGGCTACGCCGCCATGCAAAAATTACTGTCAGCGCACCCTGCGGGGACCATCGATGGCGTTTGGTGCTATAATGACGCGCTCTGCCTCGGCGCCTTCCGCGCGGTTAGGCAAAGCGGGCGCAGCGACCAGATCATACTCGGTGGGATGGACCTGATACCGCAAGCCCTGGATTTAATCGCGAAAAAGACCGATTACGTCTATTCAACCGGCGGTCACTGGCTTCAGCTCGGCTCTGGCGTGGTGATTGCTTTCGACAAGCTTCATGGTCATGACCCGCTGCAGCGGGACATCCGGCAGCCATTGCTTGATTTAGACTCAGAAACAATCGAGAAGTTCAAGTCCGAGTACGTCGACAATCCGCTGCCGTTTAACGTCAAAGACTACACGCTGACCTACAACCCTGGCGCTAAGACACAGTTCTTCCCACTTGTCCTGCAGTAAAGGATGTTGAGCCGGACAGTCGTTTTCTGTATGGCCGTGGAGGGATAGTAGGCATGACGGCGAAGGGCGGTTCGTCCCGTCGAGCGGCGGCCCCGAGCCGTCGGAACGGGTCGATCAGGGTTCGAGAGGATACTTTGACTCTCGCCGGCAAATTCGCGGCCCACGCCCGCGGATGCTTGCGGTCGCTCGCTGCCCTGCGTCACAACGTGGGCGCGCGCCTGCTGGGGCGCGTTCTGCTCTTCAGCGCCTGCGTCACGCTCGTTCTGACCTTGCTTCAGCTCTACCTCGAGTACCGGCGCGATGTCTCGGCCCTCGAATCGCAACTCGAGCAGATTGGCAAGAGCAATCTGGACAGCCTGGCCGAAAGTCTCTGGGGCCTGGACGAAAAGCAGTTGCGGCTGCAGCTCGCGGGAATTGTTCGGCTTCCCGATATCCGCTCAGTTGAGGTCAGTGAGGCTGGCAGCACAGGCTACCGGCTTGTAATAAGGCTTGGCGAGAACTCCACGTCATTACCAATCAAACACGAATACCCGCTCCGATACAATGTGGAGGGGAGGAATCTGATGATTGGTACACTTTCTGTTGAAGCCACTCTTGCCAACATTTATCATCGGTTGTTCAATACGGGGTTAACTATTTTGGTCAGCCAGGGTGCAGAAATATTTTTGGTATCTCTATTTATAATCTATATCTTTCATGAGCTCGTTACGCGCCATCTATTCGCAATTGCGACTTTTGTTGACACCTATCAGATCCACGACCCGCCGCTGCCGTTGCAATTGCGGCGTCCGCCCCGCCGGCACGAGGACGAGCTGCAGCGGGTGGTCACGGCCTTTAATGCGCTGTCCGACGATCTGCAGATCGCCTATCGCAATCTCCATGACATGAACGACCAGCTGACCCGAGACGTAGCGGCCCGCCGCCGGGCAGAGGCGGTCCTGCGGGAGCGCGAAGGTCGGATCCGCCGCCTGATAGACGCCAATATTATCGGGATCTGCATCTGGGATTTCGAAGGTCAAATTTTGGAGGCCAACGATGCGTTCCTTAAAATCGTGAGTTACGACCGTGAGGATTTCGTTGCGGGCCGCCTGTGCTGGACGGACCTGACGCCGCCGGAATGGCGCGATCGCGATGCACGGGTAATCGAAGAGCTTGAGGCGACCGGAAGCGTGCAACCGTTCGAGAAGGAGTATTTCCGGAGAGACGGCAGCCGCGTGTCCGTCCTGATCGGGGCGGCGACGTTCGAAGAAGGGCAGCACCAAGGAGTTGCTTTCGTGCTTGATCTGACCGAACGCCACCGCGCGGAAGCCGAAGCAAGCGAGAGCGAACGGCGATACCGGGAGACGCAGACGGAGCTGGCGCACGCGAACCGCGTCGCGACAATGGGGCAGCTCACCGCCTCGATCGCTCATGAAGTGAACCAGCCCATCGCCGCGGCAGTCACCAATGCCCATGCCGCTCTGCGCTGGCTGAGCGCGCAGCGGCCAGATCTCGAGGAGGTCAGGCTGGCGCTCGGTCGTATCGTGGAGAACGGCAAT
>DASYBN010000371.1:0-11539 GCA_036500785.1 Acidobacteriaceae bacterium | reverse complement strand
GCCACACCCTTGCTCGTGAGCATCAGCGTGAACATCATCGCCAGCTGCTCACCTATCGCCAGGTGCACTCCGCCGGCTTGCGCAATGAAGATCGCCGTCACGGCCAGATATAGCGTCGATCCATCGAGGTTGAAGCTGTAGCCCGCAGGAATAACGAACGCGACGATCCGCCGCGGCACGCCGAACGCCTCCATCTGTTCCATCGCACTCGGCAGCGCGGCCTGGCTGGTCGAAGTCGCAAACGCAATCGTTGCAGGCTCCGCCACAGCGCGCAAAAAGCCGATCACCGGTACCCGGAACAGCATCGCCGCCGGCAGCATCACACATACGCCGAAGATCACCAGCGCTCCATACAGCGTCAGCACCAGTTTGCCTACGTTCACGAGCACGCCCAGTCCCACGCCCCCGACCGTGAACGCCATCGCACCCGCAATCCCGATCGGCGCGAAGTACATCACGATGTTCGTGAAACGGAACATTACCTCAGCGAGCCCCTCGCACAATCGCAACACTGGGCCGCGCCGGGACGCGTCCACCATTGCCAGCGCAATCCCAAACAGAATCGCGAAGACCGCGACCTGCAGTATCTGTCCCTCCGCCACACTCTTGGCGATATTCTCCGGAGCGATGTGCACCAGGAAGTCATTCCAGTGCATCGGCGAAGGCGCCGTCGTCTGCGCCGGTCCGGACGCCGGCAGCCTCAAGCCGACGCCGGCCTTGCTGATGTTGATCGCCGCCAACCCGATCACCAGCGCCAGCGTCGTCACAACCTCGAAATAGACGAGCGCCTTAATCCCCATGCGGCCAACGCCCTTCAGATCGCCGTGTCCTGCGATCCCGACCACAAGCATGGCGAAGATCAGCGGAGCGACCACGCACTGGATCAGCCGCAGAAAGATGTCCGAGAGAAACCGCATCTGGACTGCGAACTTCGGCGCATCGAAGCCCAGCTCCGCGCCGACGACCATCGCCACAAACATCCACACCGAAAGGCTGCGCCGCAATCCGGCGAACACCACCAGTCCCAGCACTCCCGCACACCGGAGCACCAGCGCAACGACGGCAGGCCCGTGCAGCGCGCCCACAAGAACTCCAGCCGCGAAAAGGACCACGCCTGCCAGCAGCACGGCCAGCTCGAGCCTCGGAAGCGGCCGCCCGGCCGCCGATCGGGAATGCACTTGCATCGTTCCGGCAGGATACCAACCGGAGGCCTCGACCCCGCGCCATGGATCGGTCACGGAGAGCGACAGCCGACCGCGCAGCCCGCACGGAAGTAGACTGCTGGCATGTCCTGTCTCGCGCCCGTCTCGATTCTTGCCCTCAGTCTTGGCTTCGGATCGTCGCTGATCGCGGCCCAGCAGCCTGTCCCTGCACAGCAGTCGGTCTCCGCCCAACAGTCGATTCCGACCGAGCAGACACTGCCCGCCTCGCCGCAAGCCGCCCTTGGCAAGCGTGCGCTGATAGCGGTCCCCACTCCTGCCATCCCGCCCGGTGCGCTCGAGCTGGTCAAGCTCGAAGGCGACTTCGAGAACGCCGTCGCCAGGGGCGGAGGCAAAGCCTTCGCCTCCTGGTTTGCCGACGACGGCATCACCCTCAACAACGGCCAGCCCGCCATCCAGGGCCAACGCGCCATCGCCCAGCAGGCCACCTGGGACCCCAAAACCTATCAGCTCACCTGGTATGCCGAGGGCGCCCAGATGGGGCCGTCCGGGGACACCGGGTTCACCTGGGGCCATTACGAGGCGCATGGAAAGGATGTCAAGGGCGAGCCGATATCCAGCTCCGGACGTTACATTACCTTCTGGAAGAAGGTCAGCGGCCACTGGAAGGTCGCCCTGGACGCCAGCGCAAACGATTCACCACCCTCTGCCCTGCAACCCTGACAGGGAAATCCACAGAAAGCACACTCTTTAGAAGAGGTTGCCTTGACCATCGTTCGCGGATTGGCGCGAAAGTGGGACGCGCTTCCCCGCGCACAGTTCGTATTCTCGAGGACGAAGCATGATCGAGCTGAGCCCTCTTAACTCGACGCTTGAGCAGCCTCGCTTGCAGGCCCTGAGAAACTATGACCTGCGCGACGCCCCTCACGACTCCGCCCTGGACGACATCGCGCGTCTGGCCGCTCACGTGTGCAACGCACCCGTCGGCGCCGTCACGATCGTCGACCAGGACGAGGTGCGCATCGTCGGCGGTTATGGCATCGAGCTCACCTCCGGTCCTCGCCGCACCTTCCCCTGCGAGACCACCATCACCGGCGACGGCCTGTATCAGATTCCCGACGCCCGTCGCGATCCCGAGTACGCGCCCAGCGGCATCCCCGTCGGCGAAAAGCGCTTCCGCTTCTACGCCGGCGCTCCCATCCTCACGCCGGAGTCGGTCGCTATCGGCTGCGTCGTCGTGCTCGACACCTCCGCACGCAAGCTAACCCCCACGCAGCTCGAGTCGCTCGAGTCCCTCGCCAGCCTCGTCACCACACGTCTCGAGCTCGCGCGTCGCGTTCGCGACATGGGCCAATCCTCGCGCGCCCGTCAGCGCGTCGAGTCCGCTCTCACCGTCGAACGCAACTTCGTCTCCGCCGTACTCGACACCGTGGGCGCGCTCGTCGTCGTCTTTGACACGGCCGGGCGCATCGTCCGCTTCAACCGCGCCTGCGAGATCATCTCCGGCTATCAATCAGCCGACCTCATCGGCAAGTTCGCATGGGAAAGACTCGTTCCCAAGGAGGAGGTCGACGACTACGTCGAAAGCTTCCAGCGCATTCGCAACGGCCAGTTCCCCACCACCTACGAAAATTACTGGCTCTCGGCCGACGGCGTCCGCCGCCGCATCTCCTGGTCCGCAACCGCCATGCTCGATCAGCACGGTCAGGTCGCCTTCGTCATCGCCACCGGCATCGACGTCACCGTACAGCGTGGCGCCGAGACGACCATCCGCGAAAGCGAAGCCCGCTACCGTCAGATCGTCGAAGGTTCGCTTGGCCTCGTCTGCACACACGATACGGAAGGCAAGATTCTCTCCATCAACGAGCACGGCGCGTCCGCACTCGGCTACACGGTCTCGGAGGTCGTCGGCAAAACCCTGCAGGACTTCACTCAGCCCGACCGCCGCAGCCTCCTTGAGCATTACTTCGAAGAGCTGCGCTCTATCGGCGAAGCGCAGGGCCTCATGCATCTCCGCCACGCCAACGGCGACGAGCGCGCCTTCGCCTATCGCAACCGCGTCGTCGCTCCCGTCGACGGCGAACGCTACGTTCTCGGGTTTGGCGTCGATATCACCGACCAGATCCGCGCCGAAGCGGAGCTCAACACCCTCAGCCGGCAGAGTAACTCCGTACTCGAGTCCGTCGGCGACGGCATCTTCGCGCTCGATCTCGACGGCCGCATTACGCTCGCGAACCCCGCGGCCGCCCAGATGCTCGGCTATCGACAGGAAGAGATCCTCGGCCGCAACATGCACGAGCTCATCCACCACACCAAGGTGGATGGTTCTCCCTATCCGAAGGAAGACAATCCTATCCAGGCCAGCCTCACGCACCTCTCCACCGTGCGTGTCGCCAACGAAGTCTTCTGGCGCAAAGACGGCACCAGCTTCCCCGTCGAATATGTCGCGCGTCCGCAGATTGATAATGCCGAATCCGAATCCGGAGCTCCCACCGAGCCCGGCAAACGTCGCAGCACATGGCTCGGCCGCAGCACCGCCTCAGCCCAGGCGGCCATTGCTGAAGCACACGACGTGTCCGCCTTCAGTCCGCATGCTCTCACCCTGGCCGGCGACGTCCGTGGTCACGCAGTCGGCGTCGTCGTCGCCTTCACCGATATCAGCGAGCGCAACGCACTCGACCGCATGAAGGACGAGTTCATCTCTACCGTGTCGCACGAGCTCCGCACGCCGCTCACCTCCCTGCGCGCCGCGCTCGGCCTCGTCTCGGGTGGTGCGCTCAACGCACGTCCCGAAAAGATGCGGCAGATGATGGAAATCGCCATCGGCAACACCGATCGCCTCGTCCGTCTTGTCAACGACATCCTCGACCTCGAGCGCATCGGCTCCGGCAAAGCGGAGCTCCACTTCGCCCAGACCTCCGTCGAGGACCTCTTCCGCCGCGCGACCGGCAAGCACCAGGCCAACGCACAGCGAGCCAATATCCGCTTCCACGTCGAGTCCAATAACGTCATGGTCTGGGCGGACCCGGACCGGATTCTGCAGACGCTCGATAACCTGCTCTCCAACGCCATCAAATTCTCGCCGCAGGCCTCCACCATCCCCAGCGAGATCCGCCTCACCGCGCACTACGTCACGCCCGAGGAGGCTCTCATCGAGCTAGAGGACCACGGCCGCGGCATTCCCTCCGACAAGCTCCAGCAGATCTTCGAACGCTTCAAGCAGGTTGACGCCTCAGACTCCCGCGCCATGGGTGGCACAGGCCTCGGCCTCGCGATCTGCCGCAGCATCATCCAGCAGCACGGTGGGCATATCTGGGCCACCAGCATGCTCGGCGAAGGTTCAACCTTCCACTTCACATTACCCACAAAACCCAGCAGCCATCTCGGCTGAGGTCATTCTGGATGGGCATCTAAATCCTGCAGCGGGGCAACCACTCCGCTGCAGGAGGATTCAAATGACGTCCATCAACTCTCTACGCAGAGGCGTGCTCGGACTGAGCCTCAGCATGCTGTTGGCTGCCGCTCCGTCAATGCACGCGCAGGACGTGAGCACAGACTACGACCATCACGTCGATTTCTCGCAATATCACACGTTTTCCATCTATCGAGTTCAGACCGCGGACCCACTCTACCAGGAGCGCATTGAGGACGATTTGACGCGCGACCTGGAGAGCCACGGACTGCAACGGGTTCCCTCCGGCGGCGATCTCGCGGTCACCGCGATCGGCGACGTCACTAACCAGCAGGAGTACAACACCTTCTACAACGATCTCGGGCCGGGCTTCGGCTGGCGCGGATGGGGATGGTGGGGTGGTCGCTGGGACGGTCCCGTCGAAGCCACGACCACCGTTCAGAACGTCCCCGTCGGCACGCTCATGGTCGACCTCTACGACACCCGCACACATAACCTGGTCTTCCGCGGACGTGCGCAGGCCGATCTCCACACCAAGCACACAGATAAAAATGTGGAGCTGCTCAACAAGTCGATCAACAAGATATTCGATCACTTCCCGCCCAAAGAAGGCTGAGCAGACGCGCGAATCTCCACACCTCTATCATTAGCAAAAAAGGCCTGCCCATGAAAGATCACGGGCAGGCCGCAGCTCTGGTTCGCTGACTACGCGATGAACCGGCGCCGCATGAATCCGGCCGCTCCCAGGATCGACGTACCCAAAAGCGCCAGTGAGCCGGGCTCCGGTGTCGGTGAAGGCGAAGTAGTCGTAATCCCCGTCACAACGAACGTTTCATCGTTGTAGTCCAGGTCCGAATAACCGAGCGGCGACTCGTCCTCGAAGCCAACGTAATCGCCCGTGAGTCCGTTGTGGTTTCCGCCGGGGCCGTCCACGTTGCCAAGGAACGACTCGATCCACGCGTGGTTCGCGTCGTCGGTGCTGTAGGTCGGGTCCGAAGTCAGCGGATTGCCATCCGGCGAATCGAGCTCGAACACCAGCTGGTCACCGGCGTGAAGCCCCGAGATCGTGTGCGTTGCGCCCACCTGCGTCGTCTGGTTGTCGAAGAACAGCGACGAGGTCACGCCCGTGTTGATGTCCAGCACCTTCACGTAATCCGTGAAGCCGGCGCTGGCGCCGTCGAAATAGAGCTCGATGCTGGTGCCGGTAGCGTATGTGTCGACGGTTGCTGCCTGCCCGCCGCCGGTGTACGTAAGCGGATTGGCGAAAGCCGGCGAAACAGTAATCGCCAGTGCCAGACCTCCGAGAGAGAACGCGAAGTGCTTCATAATGACAATCTCCTTGCAAAGACCCACGGGCCTTTTATGAATTCGCGCCGGCTGCCCTGGAATGCCGTCGCGTTTGTTGGATCTGGCTCAGCGTAGCAACCAAAGTGCCCTCACAAACGTCACGCGCACCTGCCGTTCGTAAGGGAACTGGTAACAATCTCGCATTACGTTTCATCCCGGCTGGCAGGTGCACACAGCCGTGCACCGAATTGCGACACCATATGCACACATCCGTCCCGATTTGCACTTGCGTGCACAGCCGCGCGGTCCGTAATGTCTGTCCAACTGATGAACGCGCAGTAAGTCGGAAGTGAATCGCTGAAGAGGCAGATGAAACCAGCAGACGGCGCGAGCCGGAAGCTGATCGGACGCAACTTCAGAGTGCAACGG
Organism: Acidobacteriaceae bacterium; assembly: GCA_036500785.1. Taxonomy (GTDB): domain Bacteria; phylum Acidobacteriota; class Terriglobia; order Terriglobales; family Acidobacteriaceae; genus Granulicella. The sequence goes on along the minus strand of DASYBN010000371.1, from coordinate 5,251 downwards.
AACGATGGAGGCAGGAAGTCAGTCGAAGGCAGAAGGCCTGAGGACGGAGCTGCCCGATGAGAGTCGGGAGGGCCAGCCGCAGGAAGCCGGGAACCAACGACACCACGGCGCAAGCCATGGAGAGTCAGGGGACCGGACGGTCTGGAAGGAACAAGCACCTGGCGCAAGCCGGATGCCTGGCTTCCGGAAGAGCCCGAGGATCCAGCGGTCGGCGCGAGCCGGCAGCAGAACCAAAGGCAGTGACGGAGGATGCGGCGCTCAGCGTAAGTTGAGAGGGTCGGCCACCGGAAAGCCCGAGACCAGAGATTCGCCCGCACTGCAAGATTGTCAACGACGAAGACGCCAGAGACTCCGGTCTCTGGCGTTCTTCTTTTTAGCGGAAGACCGCCAGCGGGCACTCGCTATCTGTGTTCTGCGTCTGGTTTACGGCTGCCCTTTTCCGCCCCCCGCCCCGTAGATGTTCCCCGTCGTATAGCTTGCATCTTCGGCAGCGAGCTGCACGTAAATCGAAGCGAGTTCGGCAGGCTGGCCTGCACGGGCGAGCGGGTAGTCGCCTCCGAAGTTCTTGAAGTGCTCGACCGTCGCGCCCCCAGAGATCTGTAGTGGCGTGTAGATCGGGCCCGGAGCAACGCCGTTCACACGGATGCCCTTTGGTCCGAGCATCTTTGCAAGCGACTTGACGAAGTTCATCGTCGCCGCTTTCGTCTGCGCATACACATAGAGATCGGCATTCGGATCGTAGGCCTGCTCCGAGGTGGTCGCGATGATCACCGAGCCGGGCCGCATGTTCGGGACCGCCGTCTTGATGATGAAGAACGGCGCATAGATGTTCGTCTTGATCTGCCAGTCGAATGTCTCGGTCGTCACGTCCAGGATGGACTGAGCCTGGATCTGGCGCCCGGCGTTCGAAACCAGGATGTCGAGCCCGCCCAGCTGGCTGACGGCTTTCTCGACCAGCTGCTTGCAGTAAATTTCCTCGCGCAGATCGCCGGGAATCGGAATGCATTTGCGTCCTTCGGCCCGGACCAATTGCACGACCTCCCGCGCGTCAGGTTCCTCCGTCGGGAAATAGCTGATCGCGACATCCGCTCCCTCGCGAGCATACGCGATGGCGGCAGCGCGACCCATGCCGGAATCGCCGCCTGTGATCAGCGCTTTGCGGCCCATCAGCCGTCCTGAGCCCTTGTAACTTTTCTCGCCATGATCCGGCGGCGGCATCATCTTGCTCGCCAGGCCCGGCCAGGGTTGCTGCGTAGTGTCATACGGCGGCTTCGGATACTTTGTCGTCGGGTCTTCGACCGGCTGCGCCGTTGATCCACCCGTAGTGTGCGGCTCATTCTGTCCCATCGCCGGCATTGCTGCCGCTGCGAGCCCCACTCCCAGGCTTCCCATCACCTTTCGACGCGACACATTCGACTGCTGATCACCCATTCTGCTCTCCCTGGAGCAGTTGGGTGCCGGCAGCCGGGTTCAAGTTGCGCCTACTTCAGAGGAGGATTTGATCAGGCGCCAAGAATCGCCTCCTCCATACCTTTTCGCGCAAAGTTTTTGCGCTCACAGGAGGAGGCATTCGGATTTCAGAAGTGTTCGTTATCGCCAGGAGGATCCCGGCACAACCGCAGGCGAAGAGGAGCTCAGCCGCGGCGCTACCGGCTGCAGAGACGAATGCAGCTCGACCTCCGCCAGCGTTCGCACCAGATGGTTCGAACGTAAGAGCGATATCCGGCGGCTAAGAAGTTGCGCGACGGTCCGGCATACTCGCGCGCGAAATGTGTCACGGCACAGCAGCAGATCGACGATCGTATCCTCCGTAAACGCGCGGTTGATCGTGTGTGCCGTACCACCGAAGATCAGCAGCTCGCGCGCCCCGCGGGCGATCTCATGTTCAAGAAAGAACGAACGCATAACCGTGCCGATCGAGTCCTGTTCGTACCCGGCAGCATTCATCTGCCAGTGCAAAACGGTCATCGTTTCCTGCCGCCAGCCGCCAATCAGGCTAATCCATTTCCCATCCGACGAGCGAAGTCCGACAACGAAGCTGTCGGTCAGTTCGCACGAGCAGTTCCACCGCAGATCCACCTCGTCCGCCGAGTCCAACGGGTTCAACGACGCCGCATTCAGAGCGGCAAACTCCGATGTTGTGATGTGCGGCCGTGCATCCTCCACGAACTCCAGTTGCACGCGCTTGGCAAGCCGACGGCGATAGTAGCGCAGATTGAAGCGAGTAGCTTGGCCGAACTGCGCCAGCGTGTCCTCCAGCGTGGCGCCAAGCGGGAGAATGCGTCGAACCGTACGCTCCCGCCAGCCCTCCAGAGCCTTGCCCTGAACTGTCGGCCGCGGGGCGTCACCACTCCGATCGTAGTTCGTCAGAACAATGTGCGCGCCGGAGTTCAGCAGCGCCTGCGCCGCTCGAGAGGCAAAACGATCCCGCTCATGTCGCGCCGCAATTACGGTCCGGTACCCGACAGCATCATCGGTTGAAAACATGCCAGTGCGTATGCCTGCGATCCTGTATTCAAAGAACAGCGCCGCGGCGCGAATATCCTCCGCGCAAAGAGCTCCAGGAGCCTTGCGGCCCGCAAGCTGAACCACAAGATACGGTGGTTTGGAGATCCGCGACCCGGTCGAGAAGAAGTACGGCAGCCAGTGCATCGCACCCAGCTGTCCGGTACGTTGTGCGAGCTCCTGGAGCGCCGGCGCCAACTTCAGCACCTCTTCGCGTTCGCACACAAGATAGAGATCGTCCTCTAGATACCTGAGCGTGGGTTGATCCAATTCAACACTCCATTGCTATGCAACTGTGGGCCCCCAGCTCATCGCACTGCGATCAAACCGAGTAGCCATTGGAGTTCAACCCTAGGGCATCCCGCCCCCTTTCCCAATATGACAGTTAGGTCATGAACCTGACTGTTGCGTCACTCCACATAACTTTTGTGGGAAGTCCAACGATTCAGCCGCGCCCCGGTGCGGAGCTTGCCGGGCAGTAAAACACCGGTGCGAGGCACGTCGCCGCGACTCGCTTGTTTTGCAAAAGGTGATGAAAGCAGCGGCCAGTCAGTGGTTCGCAACCATTAACTGATCATGGACGCGCTCCAGCGGCTCAGGGCCGACACTGATCTGCCCGCGGTACGGGTTGTCCAGCGCCACGATAATGTAGATCGGCAGGGCAATCAGAATTGAGAACACCACGCTGAGCCAGACGTGGATACCGAAGCTGGCCGTGTGAAACAACCACGTCGAGGCAATGCCGACCAGCGCGCCAGCCAGAACCATCAACCAGAGCGGACCTGGCAACTCCGTAGTAACGCTGTCGATTCGATTACGGCGACATTCGGTGAGTTCATTGAATGCGCGATACGTCTCTGCGGAGAGGATCTTCTGCTGTTCCGTGGTGGGCTCAAAGGTCATGAAGTCTTTCTGGAACTGCTGAAGCGCCACGCCCGACACGTCAGCGATGATGCCCCGCCGCTGCATCGGCCAGGCGACATACACAACCTGGTGGTAATAGACCTGCAGATCGCCCTGCAGCCGCTCGCGCAACGGTTCAGGGTATCCACTTGCATCGCGATAGATCGATGCAAGAGCGGCAGCCTCATGGTCCACACGCAGCTGCACCTCCGTGTAGGTCTCCCAGGTGCCAACAGCCACGAGCCCCAGCGTGATCGCGTCGATGACCGCGATGGCAGCAAGATAAAAGCCGACGATGTCGTTATGCGAATGGTCGCGCCCGTGGAGCCGCCGCACCCTGCCTCGCGTGAGAAACAGTCCCGCGAGACAGATCGCCACAAAGACCCCCAGGACCAGAAAGCAGAGCACAGGACTCGAAAGATCGTAGAGCCAGTACGGCCGCATTGAGCAACCTCCGGCATCCATCATCGAGTCGCTGGAAGCAGCCAGATACTGCAAGTGTTGCCAGTGGCGGGATTTCGGTCGGAACTTAGCTCATCGTGCGGGACGGCAGCTCTGCCAATCAAACCGGGCGCTGTCTACATGTTTTGGTCAAGACGGCTGACCATATGGCGAGCAGACGCAGAGACGCTCGCACGTTCAGCCAAGCTTGCGTGCGGTGAACAGCAGGGCGAGGTTCGGGCCGGACACGTCGATCAGTTCCATGGAGGCAGCGTTCAGCCAGAGCTCGATATCCTCTAGGCGGAAGGCGCGGACGGTCATGACGCGTTCGACTGTGCCCTGCAACAGGCGATAAGTATTTGAGGGTGACCGCCGGAAGGTGAAGCAGGTGAATGTGCCGCCCGGTCTCAGGGTCCTTCCCACCTCGTGGAGAACGCGAGGCGTGTCCGGGATGAGCTGCAGTGAGTTAGAGCAGTTGATCGCGCCGAATGTGCCATCGGCGAACGGAAGCGACCAGGCATTGCCGCGAATCAGCGGTGCATCCGGGTTGGCAACGCGGCATGCACGCAGTGACGCGAAGCTGAGGTCGAAACCGATGACGCTGTCCGCTCCGAAGCGTTGCACGAGAGTGCGGGTCCACCGGCCCGCGCCGCAGGCGAGGTCGAGCACGGGGCCGCCGGCCGGTTTGACATGGTCCAGCAGATACGCGTCTTCCAACTCAGGCGTGAGCGCGCGATTCCAGTTCCGGCCCATGGACCGGACGAATGCAGGCCGCCACACGGTTTCGTAGAAGCGGACGAGAAAACCGATCTCCATGCCGAGCTGGCCAAGACCGCCCTGGTGCCTGATCTCGGGTGCGAAGTTGACGAAGCCCTCGGTGACGGGATATTGGCGCCCGCATCCTGTGCAGGTCCAGACCGTCGGGGACCGGTCGAGCGAGTTCCGGCAGTGAGGACAGACGCAGAGATCGGCAAGTGTGCTCACGATGGACAGTATGCGCCTTTGCTGCGGGTGTGCATAGGAGTGTGCAGATCGGTCGGGAAGCATAGTGTGCATGCCTGGATTCCCGAATCGAAAATGCGGTTGCTATCGAGTTTAGAAGTCGGCCGTCTTTGGCTCCGCCGGATTCGACGTACGTGCTTGCATTGCCAAATTGCAGGTCCGTCACCTAGCAGGCCCCTGAAAACAAATCAATTCCCTGGTCGCTGTGCCGTCAACCTTCTTAATACCTGCTGATGGGTACAGCGACTGTAGCACCGCATGAACAAAAGACTCGAACGTCCTTTGGTCCTGAACTCGATTTCTTGCTCGACGGTGGCATTTCCGGTTAACAGACTAACGGCAGGGCCGAAGCCCTGCCGTTGTTTGTCTTGGCGCAAAGTGCGTCTCGCCGAGAGACGCG
>DASYBN010000370.1:0-8566 GCA_036500785.1 Acidobacteriaceae bacterium | reverse complement strand
AAACTCGACCGTTTTTCAATCCTGCCCCGCGGGGCAGGTTCCGAATTCGGGTTACGGCACAGTGGTGGGCAACGCATTCAACAATAGCTCGCCGAACTGGGGCGTAGGCGCGAACCTGTCGATTCCGATTCGCAACCGGACTGCGCAGGCCGACCAGGTGCGCTCGCAGATGGAGTACCGCCAGTCGCAGATGCGCTTGCAGCAGCTCTACACGCAGATTCGCATTCAGGTGATCAACGGTGTGTATGCGCTGACCAACGATCGCGCGGCGGTGCAGTCGTCACAGTCGGCGCGCGACTATGCGGCACAGGCGCTCGAGGCGGAGCAAAAGAAGTACAGGCTGGGCGCATCGACCACAGCAAACGTCCTGCAGATGGAGCGCAACCTGGCGACGGCGGAGGACAACCTGATCTCTGCCGATGCCGCGTATGCGCGTGATCGTTCATCGCTCGGACAGATTCTGGCCAACACGCTGGACAAGTACGGCGTGAATATCCAGGAAGCGGCGACGGGCAGCGTCACGCAGAAGCCGAACATTCCCGGACTCGCTCCACCGACGCCCCCCGCTCCGCCGAAGCCGTTGACAGCGAATCCTCCGCCAATTCCGGAGTAAAGGCACACAGTAGACGGTAGACAGTAGAGAAATGCGAAGAGGCTGCGGCGAAGGTCGCGGCCTCTTCGCTTGCGGCGTCGCAGCTCATTGAGCACCCTAACTCCCTAACTCTTCACTTCCTAACTTCACGACTGCGATAGGCTGAGAGTTTGGAGCGACTGATGAGCAACAACGAAGAGAACGGGCTGGCGCGGTCGGCGTCGGCGTATCTGCGGTCGGCGCGTCATCAGCCTGTGTTGTGGCATGAGTGGAGCGCGGAGGCGTTCGAAAAGGCGAAGCGCGAGAACAAGCCGGTGCTGCTGGATATCGGTGCGGTGTGGTGCCACTGGTGTCACGTGATGGACCGCGAGAGTTATGAGGATGCCGAGACCGCGAAGATACTTAACGAGCACTTTGTCGCCGTGAAGGTAGACCGCGATGAGCGGCCCGATGTGGACACGCGCTACCAGGCGGCCGTGGCGACAATCAGCGGACAGGGAGGCTGGCCGCTGACCGCCTTCCTGACGCCAGACGGCAAGCCGTTCTTCGGCGGAACCTACTTCCCGCCTGAAGAGCGCTACGGCCGCCCGAGCTTCCGGCGCGTGCTGCTGACGATGGCGAAAGCGTTTCAGGAACAGCGTAACGACGTCGAGGAGTCGGGCGGCAGCATCCTCACGATGATCGAGCACAATGAGAGCTTTGCAGGCCGCAGCGGAGAGCCCGGTGCGCCGCTGCTCGAAAAGATCCTCGACTCGGCACTGCGGCAGTTCGACGCGCGCAACGGGGGATTCGGCTCGCAGCCTAAGTTTCCGCACTCGGCGGCGATCGATCTGCTGATTGACGCCGCCACCCGCGGCGGTCAGCAGGCGGACGGGGCGCGCACTGCAGCAATCGTCACGCTCAAGAAGATGGCTGCCGGCGGGATTCACGATCAGCTTGCGGGTGGTTTTCATCGCTACTCCGTCGACGAGCAGTGGATCGTGCCGCACTTCGAAAAAATGGCGTACGACAACAGCGAGCTCCTGAAGAACTATGCGCACGCATTTCAGAGCTTCGCCGACCCGGAGTTCGCGCTTGTGGCAAACGGGATAATCCGCTGGATTGACGAGTGGCTGAGCGATCGCGAGCGCGGCGGGTTTTATGCGTCCCAGGATGCGGACGATTCGCTGGACGACGATGGGGATTACTTCACATGGACGCGGGAAGAGGCGCAGGCTGCACTCCCGCCGGAGGAGTTTCGGGTCGCGGAGGCGTACTTCAGTCTGCGGCCGGTGGGCGATATGCACCACAATCCCGCGAAGAATGTGCTGCACACGCCCCGGCCGCTGGCAGATGTTGCGAGGGTGCTCGGAATCGAGGAAGCGAACGCGCGCGAGCTGCTGAAGACGGCGAAGGACAAGATGTCTGCCGCGCGGCTTAAGCGGCGCACGCCGTACGTCGACAAAACCGTCTACACCAACTGGAACGGAATGTGCATCTCCGCGTACATCGCGGCTGCACGCGCGCTGGGCCTGCGTGAGCCTGTCGAGTTCGCGCTCAAGTCACTCGATCGCGTGCTGCGTGAGGCCTGGAGTAGTGACGGGCTGGCGCACGTCGTCGCCTATGGCGAAGGCGTCGCTCCGGAGCGCGCGGTCGCGGGCGTGCTCGATGATTACGCGTTCATGGCGAACGCCGCACTCGACGCGTGGGAAGCGACCGGCGAGTTGCGCTACTTCGACGCAGCGAAGCAGATTGCGGATGCGATGCTCGCGCGGTTCTATGATGCGACGGGCTGCGGATTCTTCGACACGGATGTAAGCTCCAGCGAAGAGCGCATCGGTGCGCTTGCGGCGCGGCGCAAGCCCCTGCAGGACGCGCCGACGCCCGCGGGCAATGCGGTCGCGGCGACCGTGCTGCTGCGACTCGCATCGCTGACGAATGACGCCAACTACGAGACGCGTGCGCGCGAGACGCTCGAAACCTTCGCCGGCGTCGCCGAGCACTTCGGCCTGTATGCCGGCAGCTACGCGCTTGCGCTGCGCCGGTTGATTGAGGCCCCCGTGCAGGTGTGTGTCATCGGCGAGGACCGCGCGGCGAAGGACCTCCTCATCACCGCGATGGCGCGCTTCATGGTGAACAAGAGCGTGATCCAACTTCGCCTCGAGCAATTGCAGGCGTTGCCGCCGGCGCTCGCCGAGACGCTGCCGCACACTCCGTCTGGTGAAGCTGCCTTTGCGCTGTTGTGCCGCGGAAATTCGTGCCTGCCGCCGATTACGGAGGCGGAGCAGTTGTACGCGGCGCTGAGCTGATCAGTGGCGGAGCACGGTGGGCAGGAGCTCGGAGAAGCCATTCCAGAAGATCTGAACGCCGATGCAGAACAGAATGAATGCCATGACCCTAAGAATGCCGTTGACGGTGGAGTGCGGGATCGCCCGCGTGAGACGCGGAGCGTTCGAGTAGCAGAGATAGACGAAGGCGCTGAGCACGACGACGGCGATGAACAGCCCTCCGTGGCGCAGGAGATTCAAGGCAATCCCGCCGCCCTCATCGCGTGCCGACAGCGTGAGTGTGACGACCAGCGTGCCTGGGCCGGAGGTTACGGGAAACGTAAACGGGTAGAAGCTCTTCGCCTCAAGCTGCTTGAGTGTGGCGTCGGGATTGACGAGAACCTCGTCGCGCTTGTCGGGGGTCTTCCCGCTGGAGTCCTTCTGGTTCAGCACCGACCAGCCGATGGTCGCGATGACGATACCGCCGGAGACCTGCACGATCGGCAGTGAAATGCCGAAGAAATGAAGGATCGCCGAGCCGAGCAGTTCGATGACGGCAAGAAAAATAATGTTGTTGATCGCGATCTTGCGCGCGAGAATGCGATACGTCGCGGCGGGGACATCGCCGACGAGGCCGAGGAAGACGAGCGCCGATCCGAGCGGGTTGATCAGTGGAAGCAGCGCCGTGAAGGCGATAAGAAACGACTCCCAGATCCCAAGGGCTTCTTTCACAGGCCGATGGTAGCAGGCTAGCGCGAGGGCTCCGTTGAAACCGGCGGCATCGGCGGAGCGAGCGTAGGATCCGGGCGTTCCAGCACGAGCGTGCTGGAGGTGCTGCCGAAGGCGATCTTTTCCTTCTCGAACGCGAGCAGAATCCTGCGGCGGAGCTCCCGCAGAACGCCGTCGCGCTGATTCACCAGCACGCGCAGGTTGATCGGATAGAGCACCTCATGGCCGCTGATCTTGTCGACGCCGGGGATCGACGGCTCCGCCAGCACAACATCTTTGAACGCCTCGTCCGCGCGCACATCCGAAGCGAGCTTCGTGAGCACACGCAGGACGTGATCCGGATCCGCCGAGGTGCTGACGCTCACCGAGAGCGTAGCCACAGCGAAATCGCGCGACAGGTTGGAGACCGTGGTGATCTGACTGTTGGGCACCATGTACAGCGTGCCGTCGCCGTCCCGCAGTGTGGTGGAGCGCAGCGTCAGGTTTTCGACCGTGCCCTGCAGTCCGGCGATCTTGATCGTGTCGCCGATCGCGTACTGATCTTCGAGCAGGATGAACAGGCCGGTGAGCACGTCTTTGAACAGCGACTGCGCGCCGAAGCTGATGCCGAGCCCAATGACGCCGGCCGCCGCAATAAACGAGCCCAGCGGAACGCCCAGCGCGCCAAGGATCTGGATGAAGACGTAAGCGCCGATCAACGCATATCCGGTCGCGCGGATGATGCCGGCCAGCGTGCGCAACTGGGCCGAGCGGCGCGAGTTGCCGACCATCGCGTCGGCGCGTTTGCGCATGCGCTTGACGAAAAAGGCGAGGACCTGCTGAGCGATCGCAGCCAGAATGACGGCGATGACGATCTTCGGCACGCCGTGCTGGACGAAGTTGAGCAGATCGAGGCGCCAGCCGTGCTCGAGCGTCACGACTGCGTGTTCCTCTTGTGGAATAGCGGCGGAAGGAGTGATCATCTATGTGAAATCCGGTCTACTCCCGCAGGATACGAGAAACCAGGCAAGCGTACGTCCAATCGTTCTGCGCGGCACGTACTTTCCGGTGAAAGAGGCCCCTCGATGCGAGCGATAAGAATTAATCAGTTCGTGCGACTTTCGCCGCCGCAGATGATGCGGCTTTCGGCACTGCTGATGCTGGGAGCGGTCATGATTGCAGGGCAGCCGCTGTGCGCGCAGAGGTCACAGTCCACGCAGACCACGACCCCTCCGTCGCAGCCGGGAGTGATGCCTCCACTGGACGCATCGCCAGACATGGACAATCCCATGCGCGGCCGCATGGAGGCCGAGCGCATGAAGGCGCTGAACGACGACCGCCATAAGCGGCTGGCGGCGGATGTCGACAGGCTGGTTGAGCTGACCAACGAGCTCAAAACCGACGTCAATAACACCGGCAAAAATGAGCTCTCGCTCGACGTGATCAAGAAGGCGCAGGAGATCGAGAAGCTGGCCCACGACGTTCAGAACCGCATGAAGAATTAGCGCACGTCAGGGTTGCGCGAGCGCCGCGGCGAGGTTCAGTTGGGGCTCTGCAAGAGTCGGGATGACTGTGGCGGAGGAGCGCAGGATGCTGACGATCTCGGCCGCAGTGAGGTCGGGCCGCGACCCGCGGAGGATCGCAGCTGCACCCGCGGCCAGTGCGGCGGAGGCGCTGGTGCCCATAGCCTGCACGTAGCCGGCGTGGCCCAGGTTGAAGCAGCCGAGGCTGTCGCCCGCGCCGGGCAGACCATCTGCCGTGTTGATAAGCCCGCTCGAGCACGCGCCCATGATCCAACCACTACTCCCTGAACTGGCAGCTGCATTATTTGCTTCCGTCGGACCTTCGGGGTAGCTGCCGCCCGGAGCGGCGATCGCATTGAGCGCCGCATAGTGATTGGAGTAGTAGGGCCGCGTGACAGGGCCGGGCGAGCAGGTGGCCCCCGCCGTGAGATTCTCGGCGCAGTCCGGGTTGGTGGAGGCGGTAATCGCGAGCACGCCGCGCGACTGCGCAGGCAGCTCGACGAGCGTTCCGGTGGAAAGGTCCATGTCGTCGTTCCCGAGCGCGGCGATCACGACGGAGCCGGCCTGCGTGGCGGCCCACGTCGCCTGATCGAAGGCGGCCTTCAGGCCTGCGCCCTCGCCCGTGGAGATGTCGACGAGCGTGCCCAGCGAAAGCGCGATGACGTCGGCGTGGTTGGCAACCGCGTCATCAATGCCCTGAAGAACCCACGAGAGCAGACCGCCAGGCTGTCCGGCTTCGCACGCCGCGGCGGTGTCGCTCATCCCGCTGGCGGGCATGCGCTGGAGAACCTTGATGTTGAGGATCGTCGCCTGCGGAGCGACGCCGATCACGTTTCCGGTGTCCGGGCCCAGCGCGCCAGCGGCCAGCGAGGCGGTCCATGTTCCGTGGCCGGATTGGTCCTGCGGGCTGCCGTCATCGCATGGGCTCGCCAGAACCGCCTGATTGATCTCGGAAAGATTGAGCGCCAGGTTCGGCGCGATGTCGGGATGGTTCGCGTCCACGCCGGAGTCGAGAATAGCAATCCGCACACCGGCCCCGAGAGTCCTCGACCATGGACCGCTCGCAGAGCCGCCGGAGACGTTCGCTCCGTACCCTCCAGCCGCACGCACAGCCCACCCGGCGGGCGAGTTGTACAGCGTGTCATAAGTGGGTGCGGCGGCGGTCGCGGTTGAGGTGGACGACGGCTGAGTGCCGCCGGTCTCCGTACCGGTCGAAGAGTTTGGAGCTGTGCCGATTGGCGAGCCACCCGCCGAGCGAGGTTTGATCGGAGCGCGCATGACGGATTGCCGGGTGACAGGGACGGAGGTGTCCAGCCTGGAATTCGTCCCGTCGCCGGCGTCGAGCGCGGTCGCGACCGGCAACCGATTGAGCAGTAGCGTGCTCGCGGTGACGTAGCGGTCGTGCACAACAAGGGCGACCTGCGGGTTGGCCGAGAGAGTGGCCAGCGCGCGGGCCTCGTCGGCCGGTCCAACGGAGAGCGCTGTCATGCCCAGATGCGCGAAGTGGCGCAGAGTGCGGGCGCCGGCGATGCGGGCGAGCACGTCCGCGTTGGCCGGGACGACCGGCCGGCGGTAGACAACGATCAGTCGGCCTGCGATGGGCTGCGAGATAGGAAGCGTCGGCATGCCGCTCATATCAACGCCGGATTGAGCGAAGACGGGAACGGCCAGCAGGGTGAAAAGACTGGAAAAAACGAGGCGGCGAAGCACGGGGCTGAGGTCCTGGCCGCGGTCGCGGCTAGGAGATGTATCGGTTTCGCGCAATAGATCGAGCGACCCTGTTTCGAAGTGGGACAGCGCTCCGGCGGACGAGTAAAATCGTCGAGGCTGGACGACCCGGCGAGCGAGCTCGGTGGGGGCCCCGTCAGGAGGGCGAGGTTGGCGCAGAAGAAGACGGAAGGCAGGCTGGCAGAACGCGGCGGCGGGCGCGCTGCGGAGCGGACTGAGGAGCGGAGCGCCGAAGCCATTGTGGCCGCGGGCCTCACGGCGGCGCAGCTGATCGAGTTCTATCGGCTGATGTATCTCTCGCGCCGCACCGATGACCGCGAGATCATGCTGAAGCGCCAGCAGAAGATCTTCTTCCAGGTTTCCTGCGCGGGTCACGAGGCGCTGCTGGTCGCCGCCGCCCTGGCGATGAAGCCCGGCTATGACTGGTTCTTCCCGTACTATCGCGACCGCGCGCTCGGCCTGGCACTCGGGATGACAGTCGAGGACCAGCTGCTGCAAGCCGTCGGCGCGGCGACTGACCCATCGAGTGGCGGACGGCAGATGCCCAGCCACTGGACCAGCGAGCGGCTGAACATCGTTTCACCGTCATCTTCCACCGCAACCCAGTGCCTGCAGGCGGTGGGCTGCGCGGAGGCGGGACGCTTCTATCGCAATCATCCGGGCACCGCGAAGCGGCTGAGCGATGGAGTGGATTACCGCAGCTTCAAGGACGTGAAATTCCAGCCCGATGAGGTCACGTACGTCTCGATCGGTGAGGGCTCGACCAGCCAGGGAGAGTTCTGGGAGTCGCTGAACACCGCCTCCAACGAGAAGCTGCCGGTGCTCTATTGCATCGAGGACAACGGCTATGCGATCTCCACGCCGGTGGAGGCGAATACGCCGGGCGGAAACATCTCCAGGCTGATTGCGAACTTTCCGAACTTCCGCTTCTGGGAGGTCGACGGAACCGACGCCGTCGCGAGCTACGAGGCCATGCGCGAAGCGGTGGAGTACTGCCGCAGCGGCGCTGGGCCGGCTGTGGTGCATGGGCACGTAACGCGGCCATACTCGCACTCTCTCAGCGATGACGAGCGCCTCTACCGCAGTGCGGAGGAGATTGAGGCGGACTCGCTGCGCGACCCGATCGCGCGCATGCAGATGTGGTTGCTCCGCGAGGGGATTCTCGATGCGCAGGGGATCAACGAGCTCGAGCGCAAAGTGGACGAAGAGGTGCAGCACGCGGCCGACCGCGCTCTGGCAGCAGTGCTTCCGACCCCCGACTCGATCCTGAAGCACGTGTACTCCGAGAACATCGATCCGAGGGATTCGCGCTTCAACACCAACGCCGCCACGACCGCCGACGACACCGAGCGCACCATGGCCGACCTGATCAACGCGACGCTGCATGACGAAATGCGCCGCGACGAGCGCATCGTGGTCTTCGGCGAAGACGTGGCTGACGCGACCCGCGACAAGGCGCTGCGCGAAGGCAAGCTGAAGGGGAAGGGCGGCGTCTTCAAGCTCACCTCCGGTCTACAGAAGGAGTTCGGCAACGACCGCGTGTGGAACTCGCCGCTGGCGGAAGCGAATATCACCGGCCGCGCTATCGGTATGGCTGTGCGCGGCCTCAAGCCGGTCGTGGAGATTCAGTTCTTCGACTACATCTGGCCCGCAATGCACCAGATGCGCAACGAGCTCAGCGTCATGCGGTGGCGCTCGAACGGGCAGTTCTCGTGCCCGCTGGTCATGCGCGTTCCCATCGGCGGCTATCTAACCGGCGGCTCCATCTA
>DASYBN010000369.1:0-4355 GCA_036500785.1 Acidobacteriaceae bacterium | reverse complement strand
GCGAAGCGGGCTAGCGCATCCCTGCGGTAGGCGTAGAGGCCGAGGTGCTTGAAGTAGCGGGCTGGCTGGCCGTCTCTGGTTTCAGAATTCTGGTCGCGATGGAACGGAATCGGCGACCGCGAGAAGTAGAGGGCGCGACCGTCCGGACCAGTCACGACTTTGACGACGTTGGGGTCCGCGATGGACTCGGCGGGGCACAGGACCTTGAGGGTCGTGACGGGAACGTGGGGATTCGTGAAGGGAGCGAGCAAGCCCTCGATGTGGGCAGGTTGGAGGAGGGGTTCATCGGCCTGGATGTTGATGTAGATGTCGGCGTCGATCTGGCGCGAAACGGCGAAGAGGCGGTCGGAGCCACTGGCGAGCGTGGGCGAGGTCATGAAGCAGGGCCAGCCGCGTGAGGCGCAGAGTTGGGCGACCTCGTCGGAGTCGGCGGCGACGACGACCTTGCCGGGCTGGCTGAGCTGGGGGCACCGCAGGGCGGCTTCGACGACCCAGGCGAGCAGCGGCCTACCGTTCAGCTCGCGGAGGACCTTGCGCGGAAGCCGCGTGGATGCGAGCCGCGCGGGGATGACGGCGAGGATGCGGCCGGGAACGGGCAGAGAGGCGGCGGGGGCGGAACTCATCGGCCGGCCTTGCGGTTGGGGCGGTTCTTCCGGAAGAGATGAACGACGAAGCCGATGGCGATGATCAGGGCCAGCGCGAGGACCAACGCCGCAGCGTCGAGCCAGTGGAGCACGCCCTTGAGGCGGCACTCGAGCGAGGTGCTGGAGGCGCTGCAGGCAGCGTCGGCGTACGCGGCCGATGCGGCCAGCAAGGGGAGCGCGGCCGCATATCTCCATGGAACCATTCGGCTTGACGGTATCGATGGAGCCATTCGTTTGAGGGCTGCCTCTGCAGATTGGTGGAGGGCGAACTGGTGGCGGTGAGTGGAATCGAACCACTGACCTACGGGTTATGAGTCCGTCGCTCTAACCATCTGAGCTACACCGCCGGAGGGGAAAGGCTGCATCCAGCGGCCTTGCCGCGACGTCAACCTCTGACTTCCATCGTATAGGTCGGATTGGGGAAGGTCAAAAGGTGCAGGCAGTACAAGGTAGATCGCAGACGTGGGAGTATCATTCCGGTAGGGTGCGACGTCTAACCTTTGACCGTTCCCGGCCGTTTCTTACGCTGTTTCCGGAGTGCTGAACCCGCGATGCCCAAGAGCCTGAAGATCTCCCTGTTAGCGCTGTCCGTTGTGTTTGTGCTGTGCCTGTTTCTCGGGGTGAATACCCGCGGTGTAGCGGCGGCAGGTGACCAGTCGCAGGACGGGGCTTACCGGCAGATTAACGTGTACGGCGAGGTGCTGCAGCACATCCAGAATGACTACGTCGAGGAGCCGAATATTTCGGCGGTGACGAACGGCGCGATGCGCGGGCTGCTGGAGTCGCTGGATGCGGACTCGAGCTACCTGAGCCCGACGGACTATAAGGCCTACAAAGAGGACAAGGGCGGCAAGGCGCAGGTGGGGATCAACGTCTCGAAGCGCTATGGATATGCGACGGTGGTGTCGGTGGTGCCGGGCAGCCCGGCCGATAAGGCCAACCTGAGCGACGGCGACATCATTGAGGCGATTGGAAACCAGGACACGCGCGACCTGTCGCTGACCGTGATTCAGCTGATGCTGGAGGGAGCTCCGGGAAGCGAGCTGGATATTGCTGTCATTCGCCCGCACCAGGCGAAGCCCCAAAAGACTGTCCTGAACCGCGTGATTGTGACAGAACCGGCGGTGAGCGACACGCTCTATAACGATTCGTCGGTCCTTTATCTAAAGCCATACGTCCTGGATAAGGACCACGTGAACGAGATTGAGGGGAAGCTGCGCGGGATGAGCAAGACCAGCACGAAAAAGGTCCTGCTGGATCTGCGCGATGTGTCGTCGGGTGATGATGTGGAAGCGCGGCGGCTGGCGAACTTCTTTCTTCAATCGGGCACGATTGTGACGCTGGAGGGGCAGAAGTTCCCGAAGCAGACATTTACGGCGGATGCATCGAAGACCGTGAATGCGACGGCGCCGCTCGTAGTTCTGGTGAACCGCGGAACCGCGGGTCCGGCGGAGATTGTGGCGGCCGCGATTCAAGACAACAAGCGCGGCGACCTGGTGGGCGAGCGCACGTTTGGCGAGGGCACGCAGCAGAAGACGTTTGAGCTGCCGGACGGCGGAGCGATCATTCTGTCGGTGGCCAAGTATGCAGCGCCGAACGGGAAGAAGTTTGAGGATGACGCCGTGACGCCGGCTACGCTTGTGGCCTCCGCCGACGACCTGGACGATCTGGACGATACCGATGACAGCGGACCTGCAGCCGCGCAGACGAAGACGCCCGCGGTGAAGCACACGCAACCCGACGACCAGCTCTCGAAGGCCCTGGAGATGCTGAAGGCGAAGACGGCCTAAGCGACACTCGCTGCGGCGGCTTCGGTTCGCATCTAACATTTCTGTGTTCCTTGAAAGAAGACGGCAGCCCCCCTGGCCCGGCATTCACGTTCAGGAGAAGTGCAAAAGCGGCCTCGCGGCTGCATGGTAACGTGGAGGGGCCGTGCAGACCGCGCTGACTCAACCGGAGACAACACGCAGCCGGGCGAAACGACAGCGCAGCCCGTTATGGGCCGCGATGCGCCGCTTCCCGGTGATGGATCCCGCGCCCGGTGACCCGAAGCTCGCGAGGCGTGCGGCGTTTCTGATGGTGCTGATCGGGTCGGCCGTGCTGGGCGTGATGGCCGCGCTGGTGTCGGTGTACACGATCAGCATTCCGCAGATGGCGGAGCTGGAACGCTACCGCCCCGACACGACGACCGAACTGTACGACATTCACGGAAAGATCTTCGGCTCGTTCGCGCTGGAGCGGCGCATCGTGGTGCCGTACTCGGAGTTTCCTCCCGTGCTGCGGCAGGCGATCTTCTCGATCGAAGACAAAAACTTTGAGACCAACGGCGGCGTGAACTTTGTCCGCGTGATCGGCGCGGCGTATGCGGACCTGCACTCGGACAGGAGATCGCAGGGCGCGTCGACGCTGACGATGCAGCTGACCCGCAACCTGTTTCTGTCTTCGGAGAAGACGTATGGCCGCAAGCTGCAGGAGATCTTTCTGGCGCTGCAGATTGAACGCCACTTTACCAAGCAGCAGATCTTCACGCTCTATGCCAACCAGATCTATCTGGGAAGTGGGACGTATGGGTTCGAGGCGGGGTCGGAGTATTACTTCTCCAAGCACGCGCGCGATCTGACGCTGCCCGAGGCGGCGCTACTGGCGGCGTTGCCCAAGGGTCCAGTGGAGTTCTCCCCGGTGCGGCATCCGGACCGCGCGCTGAGACGGCGCAACCTTGTCATCCAGGAGATGCTGAACGACCGCAAGATATCGCAGCAGCAGGCCGAGACTGCGATGGCCGCGCCGCTGGGTCTGCACCTGGAGCGGCCGGCGAATACGGAAGCGCCATACTTCGTCGAAGAGGTGCGCCGCCAGCTGGAGCGGGAGTACGGTGTGGACGAGGTACACGGCGCCGGACTGCGCGTGTACACCACACTGGACCTGGACCTGCAGCGCGCCGCTCAGAAGTCTGTGCTGGATAACGTGGCGACGTACGAGCGCAGGCATGGATGGAAGGGCAATCTCGAGAACGTGCTGCGCGAAGGCAATGATCTCGAGAGCTACAAGCACCCGGACTGGACGAACCCCATCGTTGACGGAGCGTACTTTCACGCGCTGGTGACGGAAGTTTCCCCGACGAAGATGGTGGTGCGCATCGGGTTGCAGAACGCGACGATGACCTATCCCGACTGGGCGTGGACAACGCGCACGCGCGCGACGGAGCTCGCGAAGGTTGGCGACATCGTTTATGTGAAAGTGACGGGTGCGCCTTCGAGCAGCGGCGCGAGCGAGCCGGTGCACGTGATCCTGGAGCAGGATAGCGGAGCGCAGGCGTCGCTGATGGCCATAGACAATGCCAACGGCGACGTGCTGGCAATGGTGGGCGGGCGCGACTTCGAGCTTTCGCAGTTCAACCGCGCAACGCAGGCCGAGCGGCAGGTGGGCTCGTCGTTCAAGATTTATGACTATACGGCGGCGATGGAAGCGGGCATGAAGCCGTACGATACGGTGCTCGACACGCCGACAACATTCTTTACGCCGGGCGGCCCGTATACGCCGCATGATTACGAGCGTGGGGAGTGGTCAGGATCGATGTCGCTGATCGATGCGTTCGCGCAATCGCGAAATATTCCGGCGCTGCGGATTGCGGACAAGGTTGGGATCAGGAAGGTCATCGAGGTGGCGCACCGGTTTGGCGTGACGAGCGACATTCCCGCGTTTCTGCCGGTG
>DASYBN010000368.1:0-3241 GCA_036500785.1 Acidobacteriaceae bacterium | reverse complement strand
CTCTTACGACCAGCAACGTGAGCCTTTCCACGAACGGCACGGGCTCAATTCCGTACACCCTTACTGCCGTCAACGGCTATATCGGCACAATCATCCTCAGATGCCAGGCACCGACCGTAGCTGCGGGCGTGAATATTCCGTACTGCGGTGGTGGCCCGGTTGTCTCCGATACCCTGAATCCCAAGGATACGAACTATCCCGTCTACACGGGCAGCTTCCCCTTGTACGGCAACGGCGCCATTGTGCCTTCGGAGATTGCGGTGAGCCGCAACCCAGTGGCGGCCATCTTCTTCATCGTGGCGCTGCTTTCCGGCCTCACGCTGCGGCGGCACACTGCGCGCCGGTTTACGCTGCCTTTGTTCCTCGTTGTACTGGCCGCTTTGTGCTGCACCACTGGCTGCGGCAGCGCGTCTCAGGGGTTCACCCCCGGTACGTACAAATACGTCGTCAGCGCAACCCAATCCCCTGTCCCGCTTTACCTGAGCGCGAACGCCACCGTCACGATTCAGTGAGCACGCACAGCGTCGTCTTCTTTCTAATGCGATAGATTGGAATACGTCCTTCGCGACCAATCTCCCGGCCCACATCCGGGATATTAGGAAGAGTCAAAATGCGTATCGTTGCCGGAGTTGACTTCGGAACCCTGAGTACACGGGTCACGTTGCTGGATGCAGATCGCGGGCGGCTGGGAACAGCGTCGGCAAGCTATCCGCTTCACCGCCGCCGCGAAGATCCCGACTATGCAACGCAAAGCCACACAGACCAGATGAATGCGCTGGTCGAAGCCATGCGCCAGGTGCTTGAAGAGACCGGCACATCAGCCGACCAGGTGGAAGCGCTCGCGTTGGATACGACCGGCTCGAGCGTGATTCCGGTAGACGCGCAGATGCAGCCGCTCGATGAGTATTACCTGTGGTGCGATCACCGCGCTTTGCGTGAGGCTCAGCAGATCACCGCGCTGGCGCACGAACGCCAGCTCGAAGCGATCGAATGGTGCGGCGGCGTCTACTCGCATGAGTGGGGATGGGCGAAGCTGCTGCACTGGCTGCGGCACAATCCCGAGAAGCGCGCGCGGTTTGCCTCGGCATTCGAACACTGCGACATGGTTGCGGCGACGCTGAGCGGGATCAAACGGCCCGGTGCCGTCAAGCGGTCAGCCTGCGCGATGGGACATAAGTGGCTCTGGAATCCGCGCTGGGGAGGATATCCGCCGCAGGAGTTCCTCTCCGCGCTCGACCCGCTCCTCGAGGGCGTCCGCGACAAGATGGCAGGAGAGGTTCTGACGTCCGATCAGATCGCTGGCCATCTCTCGCCTGAATGGGCGGAGAAGCTTGGGTTGCGTGCGGGCATTCCGATTCCGGTCGGTGCATTCGACGCACACTGGGATGCGATCGGCGCCGGCTGTCGCGAAGGCGATGTGGTCAATGTGGTCGGGACGTCTACGTGCATCATCGCGATGGGTCACGGCGTGAACCTGATTCCGGGAGTTTGCGGCGTTGTGCCAGGCAGTGTGCATCCGGCGTTCACAGGCGTTGAAGCTGGACTCTCCGCAGTAGGAGATATCTTCGAGGCCATTGCACGCCGTGCCGGTACAGATGTCCGCGCGCTGTCGCAAGGGCTCGATCAGTACCGGGCCGGCCAGACCGGACTGCTTCGATTGTCGTGGGATAACGGCGACAGGACTGTGCTCGTGAAGAGTGAGCTCGGTGGCATCACCCTCGGCTGGAATCTCATCCACACTGCGCAGGACGAGCTCTTCGCCGCGATCGAGGGCACCGCGTTCCACACGCGCATCATCCTCGAACGTATGGCCGAGTACGGCGTTCCCATCGAGCGCGTCATCAACGCCGGCGGCATCCCGCAGAACAATGCCGTGCTCAACCAGGTATATGCGAATGTGCTGAACAAGCCGGTGCTTGTGCCGTCCGCGCCGCCGACTAGTATTGGCTCTGGAATTTTTGCGCAGCTCGCGGCGGGAATCTTCCCCAGCATCGAAGCTGCGCAGCAGAAGATGTGCCCCGAGCACCGCATCTTTACGCCCGAGCCGAAGGCTGTCGCGATCTACGAGCGGCTCTATGCGTTGTATCGGCGGGTATACTTTGCATTCGGCGACGAGTCAGTGACAGCGGAAGTCGGTGACGTTCTGCGCAAGCTTCGTGATATCGCCGGCGATGCACGCCAGCAAGCGTGAAGCGAGGTCAACGATGCTGCTGAAACAACTCCGCGAAGAGGTGCTCGAGGCCAACCTGGAACTGGTGCGGCGAGGGCTTGTGCTGTACACGTTTGGCAATGCGTCAGGTGTGGACCGCGAGGAGGGTTTGGTTGTCATCAAGCCATCGGGCGTAGACTACGACGCTTTGAGGCCAGCGCAGATGGTTGTGACAGACCTGAACGGGAAGACCGTTGAAGGCGACCTGCGGCCGTCGTCGGATCTCGATACGCACACGCTGCTTTACCGTGAGTTCCCTTCCATCGGCGCTGTCGTGCATACGCATTCGGAGTACGCCACGAGCTTTGCGCAGGCGGGGCTTCCGATTCCGCCGCTCGGCACCACGCACGCAGACTACTTCTATGGCCCGGTGCCCGTAACGGCTCCGCTCAGGGATGAAGCGATCGCTGGACGTTATGTGCACGAGACAGGTCTCGCGATTGTGCAACGCTTCCGCGGAGAAGGCGGCGAAGCTTCGATTGATCCGATTGCCGTGCCCGCGTGTCTCGTGGCCGGCCATGCGCCGTTTGCGTGGGGGCGCACACCGCATGACGCCGCGCATAATGCCGTCGTTCTCGAGGCGGTCGCGCGCATGGCGTACCGCACACTCACGCTGAAGTCCGAAGCGGCGGAGGTCTCGCAGGCGCTTCTCGACCGGCACTACTTTCGCAAGCACGGAGCGGGCGCGACGTACGGCCAGAGCGCGACAACGACCGAGTCTCTCTCCCAACGCTCGACCGACCCGGAGAATCGATGAAGAAGAAGATCGCCCTTGCAGCCCTGGCCGTCGCGTGCACACTGAGCGCTCAGCAGCCTTTGCCTTCTGCTCCGCACAAACTTCCGCTCGAACTCGGCGCTGCATGGTATCCGGAGCAATGGCCGGAGTCGCGTTGGGATGCGGATCTGACGCTGATGGAAGAGGCTCACATTCATTTTGTGCGTGTCGGCGAGTTTGCATGGAGCACGCTGGAGCCGAGTGAAGGCAACTTCCAGCTTGACTGGCTCGATCGCGCAATCCGTGCGGCCGAGCGG
>DASYBN010000367.1:0-8439 GCA_036500785.1 Acidobacteriaceae bacterium | reverse complement strand
GCCCGCCGCGCCTTCTACAATGACCATATGAGATTCGGTCGCACCCGCTGGCAGCAACGCATCGCCCTCGCTGGCCTTGTTCTTCTGCTCCCGCTGTTCTGCGCCCATGCCCAGATTGCCGAAGTCGGCGACGGCGGCCCCGGCCCCGTCAAAGCCCAGCACCTCACCGCCGAGCTCACCTCCCTCTCCCCGCAAATCACCCCCGGCGGCACCCAGACCATCGGCCTCGTCCTCACCATCGAGGAGCACTGGCACGTCTACTGGGTCAACGCCGGCGACTCCGGCGAGCCGCCCGCCATCAGGTGGACACTCCCCAAAGGCTTCACCGCCGGCCCCCTGCAGTTCCCGCCGCCACAGCGCCTTCCGCTCGGTCCGCTCATGGACTTCGGCTACGAGGACCAGGTCGGCTTCCCCATCACCCTCACCGCGCCCGCCAACGCCAAGCCCGGCAAGGTCCACCTCGACGCGCACGTCACCTGGCTGGTCTGCGCGCAGGTCTGCCTCCCCGGCAAAGCCCACCTCGGCTACGACATCAACGTTGTCCGCGGCCCCATTCAACCCGCTCCCATCGTCGGCGCACTCGGCGAAGCCCTTAATTCCCTTCCCAAGCCGCTGCCGCCCACCATGTCGGCCTCCGCCATCGGCGACGCCAAACACATCCAGCTCACCCTCAAGACCGGCTCCAAAGAAGAGGACGCCGAGTTCTATCCCTTCGACCCTGAGGTCATCGACAACGCCGCCGATCAACAGGTCGAAACACTCCCCGACGGCGTTCGCGTCACCCTCCAGCGCGCCAGCGACTCCACCGCGTTGCCCAAGTCCCTGCACGGCCTCGTCGAGCTCTCCAGCACCGAAGCCTACGACGTCACCGCTCCCATCACCCCCGGCGCCGTCACCTCCACACTCACGCCCACCGCGAAAGCCGCCAAGCAGGCCACGTCCTCCGACGTCACCGCCTTCGGCGCCATCGGTCTCGCCTTCCTCGGCGGCCTCATCCTCAACCTGATGCCCTGCGTCTTCCCCGTGCTCTTCCTCAAAGGCCTCGCGCTCGTCAATTCCTCCGGCGAAGAGCGCCAGCGCCAGCGTCTGCACGGCCTCGTCTACACGCTCGGCATCGTCGTCTCTTTCTGGGTCATCGTCGCCGCGCTTTTGGTGCTCCGCGCCAGCGGTCGCGAGCTCGGCTGGGGATTCCAGCTCCAATCCCCCGGCTTCATCGCCATCCTCGCCTCGCTGATGTTCTTCCTCGCCCTCTCGCTCGCCGGCCAGTTTGAGATCGGCCTCTCCCTCACCTCCGCCGGCGGCGAGCTCGCACAGAAACACGGCTACACCGGCAGCTTTTTCACCGGTGTCCTCGCCACCGTCGTCGCCACCCCCTGCACCGCGCCGCTCATGGGCGCGGCCGTCGGCTTCGCCCTCGCGCAGCCCGCCTGGATGACCTTCGTCGTCTTCACCGCGCTCGCGCTGGGCCTCGCGCTTCCCTACCTCGTCCTCTCCATGCAGCCGCAGTGGACCAGCATCCTGCCCAAACCCGGCGCCTGGATGGAGACCCTCAAGCAGCTCACCGCCGTCCCGCTCTTCGCGACTGCCATCTGGCTCGTCTGGGTCTACGCCCATCTCTACGCCGCCGACGGCGTCGACCGCATGACGCGCCTGCTCGCCTGTTTCCTCATCCTTGCCATAGCCGGTTGGGTGCTTGGCAAATGGCCGGCAAAATGGGGCTCCTCCATCGCCGCCGTTCTGCTCATCCTCTGGGCCATCTCGCTCCCGCTCGTCAAGGTCCGCGTCTCCACTCTCAAGTGGGAGCCCTACACACCCGCCAGTTTCCAGGCCGCCCGCGCCTCCGGGCGTCCCGTCTTCGTCGACTTCACCGCCGCCTGGTGCCTCAGCTGCCAGGTCAACGAGCGCGAGGTCCTCGACTCCGCCCAGGTCGGCTCCAACCTCCTTACCAAAGACTTCGTCCTCCTCCGCGCCGACTGGACCCAATACGACCCCGCCATCACCCAGGCCCTCGCCACCGTCGAGCGTTCCGGCGTCCCCACCTACGTCATCTACCCCGCCGGCCCCAACTCCAACGCCGATGTCCTCCCCGAACTCCTCACCCGCGACATCGTCCTCAAAGCCATCGACAAGGACACCACCAAGCCATGAGCACCGCCATTCCCAATCCCGCCGCCCCCGGAAGCTCCACCTCGTCCACTGCTTCCCACTCCCATTCTTCGTCCGGCTCTCCGTTGGACGAACAGCAGATCCGCGACCTCGTCGCCACCTGGGTCCGCGCCTCGCAAACCAGCGATGCCGAAACCCTCGACCAGCTCATCGACCCTGACATCCTCTTCCACCGGCCTGGCATGGAGCCCTTCGGGCGCGATGGCTTTCTCGACCACGTCCGCCGCAACGCCGGCAACGTAAAGATCGAGGTCCAGGCCGACGTCCAGGAGGTCCAGGTCTCCGGCGAGCTCGCCTTCGCCCGCACCAAACTCGACGTCCACGTCACCCCCGAAGGCAAGGAAACGATGCGCCGCTCCGGCTACGCTCTAACCGTTTACCGTCGCAGCCCCGAAGGCCGCTGGCGCCTCTACCGCGACGCCAATCTCACCTGAATCACTTTCGCCTGTTGGCTTTGCCCTTGCTTTTGCTTCTGTCATCCCCGCAGGGGATCTGCTTTTCGCCTTTGCTCTTGCCTGTCTTCCTGAGCATCGCGAAGGGGAAGGTCCCGACGGTCACTTGATCGTATAGTCGCAGATCCTCGGTTTGGGCGGAGTCGCACCAGCCTTCTTAATGCACTCCCGAATGGCATCCTCTGACGAGACGTCAACTCGTTGGCATTCAATTTCGCTCAGGGCATGCAGTAATTGCGGTACCGCAAAATGAGCGCGCAATCCGAAGTAACCTAATGCTTGAGCAACCCAGAAACGTACCCCGTCATTGCGCGTGTCTAGAAGCCGAGCGATGGAGTGTATTGTCCCGTCTTGGACTTTGCGAGGATCGCTCCGCTGCACCAGCGAAGCCAATCTTTCAGCGGCATCCATTTCAGACGAATAGTCTTTCGACGCCTTAACCTCTCTGATTGACTTCATTATCCGCTGATCGAGGTTTGCCGAAGTTGTCGCTCGTGCTTCACCTCCGGACAACACTAACGATGGGGCACTCAGTATGCATAGGAGGAGGAATGTAGAAAACCTGGCTTTCATAATGGCTCCGATTTCATAGCGTTACCAAGCATCAAGTCCAGTTATGAAAACATCAGTGCTCCGAGTTAGACGAGCCACGAAACCTCCTCCCAAAAACCCGCGTCTCTACTCCCAAAGGAGAAGCCACATGCGCCGCGCCCTCCGCATCGCAACACTCTCCGCGACCCTCCTCGCCTCCGCCGCCTTCGCCGTCAAACCCGGCGACTCCGCTCCCGACTTCCGCGGCACCGACTCCAACGGCCACACCCAGACGCTCTCCCAATACCGCGGTAAATGGGTCGTGCTTGAGTGGGCCAACAAAGGCTGCCCTTACGACCAGAAGCACTACAACAGCGGCAACATGGAATCCCTCCAGAAGCAATGGACCGCCAAAGGCGTCGTCTGGCTCCGCATCGTCTCCTCCGCACCCGGCCAGCAGGGCTACGTCACGCCCTCTGAAGAGAACCATTACCTCGCCGAAAAGCACGCCGACCCCACCGCCGCCATCCTCGACCCGACTGGAGCGATCGGCCATCTCTACGAAGCCAAAACGACCCCACACATGTTCGTCATCGACCCCACCGGCAAGCTCGTCTACATGGGCGCCATCGACGACAAACCCTCCCCTGACCCCGACACCCTCAAAGGCGCACACAACTACGTCAGCGAAGCCCTCGAGGAAGCCATGTCCGGCAAGCCTGTCACCACGCCCGTGACGCGCAGCTACGGCTGCTCCGTGAAATACGCCGAATAATCTTCGCCTGACCGATATTCGAAATGCACCCGACCGCATTCCACAGGAATCTGCGTTTCCCACAACTATTATTCCGGAACTAATGAATATTCCACGTGGAACACCCCTGGAATACCTAATCCAGCGCATGATCCGCCGGCAAATCCACCCCACTCCAAATCTTTTTCCCACTCCACGCCGCATCCGGTCCACGCCAGAACTCATCCTCCGCCGCTAACCCCAGCGGCAAAAATGCCGCCGTGCACAGGTACAAACTTCCCGTCGAGATATACGTCTCGCCAATCCCTGGCTGATGTCCGCATAACCCAATCTGCAGCCATCCCGCGCGATCAAACGTCCCCGGCGCGTCGAGCGTCCGCGAAATCACAGCACTCAGCACACAGCGCACCTGCGCCGCCGAAATCTGTTCAGGCAGCATGCGACGGTACGCCGCATCCGCCAGCAGATGAAACGCTCCACAGCGGTACGCCAATGAGCGTCCGATCGGCGGAAAGCTCCCATCCGGCCCAATCGTTCGCTCCTGAATCGCCGCATACCGCCTCGCGCGGTCGTGCTCCGGCGCGATCATCGCCTTCCACGCGCGCTCCGTATCGCCGACCGCCTCCAGCACCGCAAGCAGAAATGGATGCATCACGAACGAGTCGTAGTAGTCAGCACGAAAATGCGACCCATCCCCGTACACGCCGTCGCCCGCATACCACTCGCTCATCTTCTTGAGCGCAAAAGCCACGCGCGCGCGGTCCCAATCCTCGCCCAGCTCAAACAGCGCGACCTCGATCATCGCCGCAAAAAGCAGCCAGTTATTCATCGGCGGCGTTTGTTTGCGCGTCATCCTCAACGCATCCGCAAGCTGCGCGCGAACACTCTTCGGCAACGCATCCCGCAGCGACTTCGGCGCGCGATGCAGCGCCAGCGCAAGAAACGCCGCATCCACAATCGTCTGCCGTTCTTCGCCAAAGCGCAGCCACCCCGGCGAGTTCGGATCGACACCATGCGCAATCGCGCCCTGCGCCCACGCCACATACCGATCCCGCGTCTCGCCCTCTCGACCGCTCTCCGAGCAATGCTCAAGCCACGGCGCGATCCCCGCCAGCGTCCGCCCTACGGCTTCGAGATGCGTGACCTTTCGCCGCTCGTCCTCATGCCCCGGAGCAGCCTCCACCGGCATTCTCTGCTGCAACATCCCCTGCGCGGCCGCGCTCAAGACCGGCTTTGTCACACGGCTGAGGATATCCACCCAGTGCGCCCGCGACAACGAAACACCGTCATGCCGCCGAAGCACCGTCGCGACGCTCGCACCAGGAGCACCCACCACCGCGCCCGCGCTTCCCCATAACGTCCGCTGCAAAAACGTTCTTCGCCGCAACTCGAGACCCTCGCTACTTTGCCCACGCCAGGCCGTCGGCAAACGGACCGGCATCGATCGTCTGCGCGACGTTCCAGCTCTTTAGATCGATCGCCGCAACCTTCCCGCTGCGATTGCACGACACATACGCCATCGCACCATCCGGCCGGATCAGCACCTCCTGCGGCGTCGCCGGCACCTTGATCGTCCTCGCTACTTTCATCGCCGCGAGGTCCACCACCGCAACCTCGTTGGTCGACGGCACGCACACCAGCAGCCACCTTCCATCCTGCGTTGCCGCCGCGCCATAACCGGTACCGGGCAGTTCCACCCAGCGCGTCACCTTGTTGGTCTTGGCATCGATGACTGCTAATCGCGGCTGCTTCTGATCCGATGTAAACACCCAGCGGTCATCGTTCGAGATGGCAATGCGCTGCACCTCGCCTGAAACCGGAATCACCGCAAGCGTCTTACGCTCGACCATATCCAGCACCGACACGCTTCCCGGTCCTACATTTGCCGTGTATCCGCGCGTGCCGTCGTGCGACAGCACCAGCATGTGCGACTGCTCCGCTCCCGTCGGCACCTTGCCGACAATCTTCAGCGTCTTCGCATCGATCACCGTGATCGCGTTATCCAACTCCGTCGTCACGTACAGCAGGTTGCGCTTCGCATCGAGCACCGGCAGATGCGGACGCACGCCATGCCCGAACTCGACATCGCGGATCACCTTGTCCGACGGCACATCGATCACCAGCATCTCGTGCCCATCGATGCCCGGCTTGCCTACGCCGGTACTTCCGTAGATCGGCAGAAACGCTGTGCGTCCATCCGCTGAAGCAATGATCTCGTGCCCATGAACACCCGGCGTTTTTTCTTCGATCAGCGCAATCTGCTTCCCAGTCGCCGCATCGATCACGCTCACCGTGGCATTGCCCTGGTTCGCCACCAGCAGCGACTGTGCACTCGCGCCCATGCACATCACTGCACCACACACAACCACACTCATTGCACTTTTCATGTTGCGCCGCAGTATACGCTGTGCGGGGTCAGCGCTTCGACTCGCGAAGCCGCTGGATCTCATCCATCCTTTGCGCGAGCAGCTTCTCGCGTCCCTCGTTTGTGG
Source organism: Acidobacteriaceae bacterium (assembly GCA_036500785.1). Classification (GTDB taxonomy): domain Bacteria; phylum Acidobacteriota; class Terriglobia; order Terriglobales; family Acidobacteriaceae; genus Granulicella. Next base: position 2,044 of record DASYBN010000367.1, on the reverse strand, counting down.
GCTGATAGTACGAGCGGCCGACAAGCGATGGCGGGAGGCACTCCATATCGGCGACCTTTCCTTCGACATCGTGCGCATACTGATAGTCCTTGCCGTAGTCGAGCTCTTTCATCAGCTTCGTCGGCGCGTTGCGCAGCCACAACGGCACCGGTTCCGCTGGCTTTGCTTCAATATCTGCAAGCACCTCGCCATACGCCGTGTACAGCGCATTCGACTTCGGCGCCAGCGCGAGATACACGACCGCCTGACCGAGCGCCAGATCACCCTCAGGCGATCCGAGAAAGTGCAGAGCATCGCGCGCGCTCAAGCAGAGGTTCAACGCCTCGGGCGCGGCCAGTCCAATGTCCTCGACCGCCATACGTACAACGCGGCGCGCCACGTACATCGGGTCCTCGCCCGCAGCCAGCATGCGACCGAGCCAGTACAGCGCGGCATCCGCATCCGAGTTGCGCACGCTCTTGTGCAGCGCGGAGATCAGGTCGTAGTGCTGCTCGCCCTTCTTGTCGTAGAGCAGCACGCGCTGCTGCACGGCCTCGGCTGCGAGCAATGTTGTGATCGCCTTCTCTCCGCGGCCGTCAGCGAGTTTCGCGGCAACTTCGAGAGCATTCAGCGCGTTGCGCGCATCGCCGCTCGAGTAGGACGCGATCTGCTCGAGCGCTCCTTCATCCGCCGTCAACCCCATCGCGCCGAGACCGCGCTCGCTATCGTTCAGCGCGCGCTCGAGCAGCGCAATGATGTCCTCCTGCGACAGCGCCTGCAGCGTGTACACACGGCAGCGGCTCAGCAGCGCCGCGTTAATTTCAAACGACGGATTTTCCGTCGTGGCTCCGATCAGTCTTATCGCGCCGCGCTCCACGTACGGCAGAAAAGCATCCTGCTGGGCCTTGTTGAAGCGATGAATCTCGTCGATGAACAGGATCGTGCGCGAGCCGAACTGTGACGCCTTCTCCGCGTCGGCCATCACCTGCTTGATCTCTTTGATCCCCGAGAGCACGGCGGAGAACTCAATGAAACTCGCGCTTGTTGCCTGCGCGATGATCTTCGCCAGCGTTGTCTTGCCCACGCCGGGCGGTCCCCAGAATATGAGCGATGTCGAATCGTCGCGTTCTATCTGCGTGCGCAGCGGCTTGCCCGGCGCGAGCAGATGCTGCTGCCCCACGAACTCATCGAGCGTGCGCGGCCGCATGCGCTCGGCAAGCGGCGCAGTTGTACTCCTGCGATCTCCTCCACGAATCGGCGCTGTATCGAACAGGCTCATTTCCGCAGCCCCTGCTTCTTCGCCCAGATTCGCAGCGGAATCTGCCGCATTGCTTCATACATCAGGACCGACCCAGCTACGGCTGCGTTCAAGGATTCGACGCCGCACGGTATCAGCACCTGTTCATCCGCAAGTTGCCGAGCCTTCAGCGACAACCCCGCACCCTCGTTCCCGATCATGATCGCCCACGGTTGCACAAAGTCCGTGTCGAACGAAGAGGACGCCGCATAGACCGGCTGCCGCGACTCGTGTCTATCGAACAGTGCCTCGTCTCTATCGGGTATTGACACGCCGTAACGCAATTCAATTGGCGCATCCTGATTCTCAATCCGCCCTGTAAGCACTCCATGCCGCGCCGCCTTCACCGGGTAGCCATACTCCGGCCCCATCAATAGCCCGCTCACCGCCGCAAAGATTCTGACACCCTCCGCGCGCAGCCTCTGCACAATCTCCTCAATCGGTAGCTTCGTTATTTTCTCGGTGAAGATCGCGCCCATCGCAGAACGCACCACCTTCGGATTCCAGTGGTTCACCGTTCCCGGCGTCACCATCATGTCTCCCGCACCGAACGCCGCCGCCGACCGAATCAGTGTTCCAAGATTGCCCGGGTCCTGCAGGTCCTCGACGATTAGTCCAACGGACGGGTCTGGCCGATCTCGAATCGGGTCGCGAATAACCCAGGACGCCGCAATCCCCTGCGGCGTCGTCGTCGTCACCGCGCTGTCGAACACATCGCGACTTAGCACCGCCCAATAATCCGTTCTCAACTCCTTGCGCCAACCGCCG
>DASYBN010000366.1:0-7267 GCA_036500785.1 Acidobacteriaceae bacterium | reverse complement strand
GGAAGCTGACCGAGGCGATGCACGCGGCGCATGGCAACCAGCCGCTGACGTAGTCGCGTTACGCGCGGAGCGATCAGTCGCCGGAGCTGGCCTGATCGCGGCGGCGCATCCGGGGATGCACTTCAGGCTGCGAATCGCCGGCGTCCTCAGCCTCTTCCAGTGGAAGCTTGAGGCCGCGACGGCGGTCGAAGACCCTGCGCACAATGTACAGAGCGATCAGGAAGAGCGCGCCGACGATGATGCCGGTGGTGAGAGCGGCGTGCGTGTGGAACGCCTCGCGGAAGTCGTGGAAGAGCTTCGGTCCGAACCAGATGTAGAGCAGGGAGCAGACCACGAACTGGATCAGCTTGCCGCAGAAGAGCGCGAGCATGAATAGCAGTGGCTTCATCTCGAAGACGCCCGCTGCAAACTCGAACAGCTTGAGGGGAAACGGCGGCGGGCACATTGCGGGAATCATCATCGCCAGGAACTCCTGGTTTTCGAAGCGGTCCCGAATGCGCTCGTAGCGCTGGCGGTTGATGCGCTTGAGGAGGAAGAGCTCGCCGCCGGCGCGACCGATGAAGAAGGGAACGAGCGATCCGATGGCCGAAGCGGCGGCGGCGATCAGGCAGTAGATGAAAAACTTGCTGTGGTTTGTGGCGACGTAACCGATGACCACACCGTCCATGGAGACGGGGATCGGAATCAGGGCGTAGTCGATGAACGCCAGGCCGCCGACTCCCCAGACGCCCAGCGGCTTCATCACCGCGAAGAGCATCGCTGACAACTTATGCAGCAGCGCTATCGGTCCGATCTTCACAAACACCCATTCTACTGTTTCGGGAGGTCTGGCTCGCCGACGTTAGATCTTCAAGCCGTCTAGTTTCGATGCTCGGTGTGGCCAGCCAGCAACTCGAGCGCGTGGGGCAGCAGCGGAATGATGGCTCGTAATCCGCTCTCCGCGCCTGCAGGGCTTCCCGGCAGGTTCACGATGAGCGTGCGACCGGCGAGGCCGCAGATGCCGCGACCGAGCGCCGCGAAGGGCGTCTGCTCAGCGCCGCGCAGGCGAATCTGCTCGGCGATGCCGGGAACGAGGCGGTCGCAGACGGCGAGTGTCGCTTCCGGGGTAATATCGCGCTCCGCCAGACCGGTTCCGCCGGTGGTGAGTACGAGATCGGCACGTTGTGCGGCGCTTTTCAGGGCTGAAGCGAGGAGACTTTGGTCGTCGGCGACGACCGTCGAATCAGGTACTTGCGCACCGGCTTCGCGCAGCAGCCGCACGAGGAGCGGGCCGGAGAGGTCCTGCTGGAGGCCCGCGGCGCAGCGGTCGCTCGCGGTGATCACGGCGGCGGTTCGGCCGGCTAAAGATGGAGCTGGCTCTTGCATTTCTCGAGGATAGCCGAGGTGCGCGAAAAGGCACCGCCGCGCGCGACATGAGGAAGCGAAAGAGGAGAAGGTGGCGAGCGAAAAGATGAGAGAATAAAGAGGCCAGCATCGGCTCGGTCTGGCGATGGATCTGCCGGCGGAACCGGAACTGCAACCTCGGTTCGGGACGCTGACCGCAACATTCCTGCCCGCGAATCCGTCACAGACGAAGTACATTCGACGATGCCTTTGATGACACCCACCGATCCGGAACAGCCGCGCCCAGAGCCAGAGACGGGCGAAGCCGCGCCGCGCAAACCTGATGCTCCGCTGAGCTTCGTTCCGCATGAACCTGCAGGCGGACCTGTGCGGGAGCCGGTTCGCTTTCGCACCGGACGTTACGGTGAGCTGAACGAGCACGAACTGCTGCATCTGCTGGATTCGATCGAAGACGAGCGTGCGCGCGGCCGCTTCCGCGAATCGGTCTACATTTCCTTTTTTATCTGCACCGCGCTGGCGTGGGTGGTCTTTTACGGTCCCCGGTACCTGTGGCATGCGCCGAAGCTGGTGACGCCCTTCGAGGTGCTCCACCAGCGCGAACTGACGCAGCTGAACATGCCTGCGATGCACGCGCCGCCGCCGTCGGTTCCGCGGCCGGCGCCGAAGCTCGACAATCACACGCTGGAGCATCTGCGCTCGATGGAGCCCCCGGCGCGCACTCCGCCCGCGGAGACACCGAAGGTCGCGCCTGCACCTGCGCCTGCGCCGCCGTTGACGAATGCAGCTCCGCCTGTGCCTGCGCCGAATCTGCCGCTGCCCAGCGCGCCGCAGCCGACACCGCGCAATTCCGCAGTACCGGAGGCGCCTACACCGCAGCCGAGCACGAAGCCGAGTATCAACGCAGGAAACACGCCGGAGAACTCGGTTGAGAGTGCGATTCGGAACGCGGCGCGCAATCCAGGGGGCGGTGGGTATGGAGCGCACGGAAGCGGCGAGTCTCCGCTGAACTTCGGTGGTGTCGAGGTTCTGTCGGATACGCAGGGCGTGAATTTCAATCCGTATATCCGTCGCCTGCTTGCGGACATCTACCGCAACTGGCTGCCGCTGATTCCTGAAGAGGCGAAGCCGCCACTGTCGAAGCAGGGCGAGACGCTGGTCCGGTTTTCGATTCTTCCCGACGGACGAATTGGCGGGATGTGGCTGGATGGATCGACCCATGATGATGCGATCAACCGCTCCGCGTGGGGATCGATTACGAGCGAAGGACAGTTTCCTCCGCTGCCTTCGCAGTTCCACGGACCGAATCTTGAGCTGCGGATTCACTACTACGTCAACAAGCAACCGGAGTAACGCCTGATGCGCGATTCGGTTCGTCGCGCGCAGCCGCCGCGTCCGCCAGCGGCGAGCGAACGGGAGAAGCGCGAGGAAGCGACGCGCATGGAAGCGTTGCGCGCGCGTGTGCGTCTGGAGCAGCGAAGTCTGCTGCGCGGGCTTATTCTGCTGGCTGTGGTGATCCTGATTGCAAGCCTGGCGAGAGCAGGGTTCGGACGGCTGTTTGTGCCGGGCTGGTGGCGGCAGTGGTAGACGCCGCCTCAGCAGAGAGCGACTTTACGCTTTATCCGCTGGTGGTGATCGCGGGGCCGACGGCGAGCGGAAAGACTGCGCTGGCGCTGCATCTGGCAGAGCGGTTCAACGGTGAGATTGTGAGCTGCGATGCGGTGGCGGTGTATCGCGGATTGGATGTTGGCTCTGCGAAACCGACCGCGCAGGAACGCGCGCGCGTTCCGCATCATGCGATTGACATTCTGGATCCTGATCAACCATCGACGGCGGGAGATTATGCGCGCGTGACACGCGCTGCGCTGAGCGATATCAAACAGCGTGGGCGGCTGCCGATTGTGACCGGAGGAACAGGGCTTTATCTGCGCGCGCTGCTGGAAGGGCTGGCGCCGGCTCCGCCGCGGGATGACGCCCTGCGCGACAGATTGCGCGAGCGAGCTGCGCGGCGTGGCTCAGCGTATCTGCACCGGATGCTCGAGCGCGTCGATCGGCGGGCTGCCGAGTCGATTCATCCCAACGATGTGCCGAAGATGATTCGCAGCCTGGAGGTGACGCTGGGGGCGCGGCGTCCGCAGAGTGAGCAGTGGCGTGCAGGACGCGAACCGTTGCAGGGGTTTCGTGTGCTGCAGATGGGGCTCGATCCTCCACGCACGGCGCTGTATGCGCGCATCAACGAGCGTGCGGCGCGAATGTTCGATGAGGGCTTGATCGAGGAGACGGCTGCTGTGCGGGCGCGCTTCGGCGAACAGTGCAGAGCGCTGGGCTCGCTGGGATATGCGCAGGCGGCGGCTTTGCTGCTCGGAGAGAGCACGCGCGCGGGGGCGATTGCGGGGGCGCAGCAGGGACATCGCAACTATGCGAAGCGGCAGATGACGTGGTTCCGGCGAGACAAGTCGATTGAGTGGCTGGCGGGATTCGGCGATGACGCGGATGTGCAGGCGCAGGCCGACGAGAGGGTGAAACGGCATCTCGAAGAATAGGCGCGAGTGGCTGCTATTGGGCGGCTTGGTGCGCGAGTGCTTCGACTGCGGCGAGGTTTGCGGTGAGCTCGGGCGGGAAGTTGTGCCGCTGCTGCAACCATGCGGGATCGTTCCAGGAGAGCACGGAAGTGCCGTCCGGCTCCTGCGAGATGAGGATCTTCAGTGGCAGGTCGAGCGCGGCGCTGGGCGCGGAGATCATCACGGGCGTTCCGGCCTTCGGGTTGCCGAAGATGAGCAGCTTCGTCGTGGGCATGTGAAACCCTGCGGCATCGGCTTCTCCGGAGTGATCGATGAGGGCGAAGAGCTTGATGTTCTTCTCGTGGAGCAGTGTTGTAAGGCGCTGGACGACAGCGTCAACTGGCTGATGCGTTGTGACGCTTCGAATGCCGTTGTTCATGAGTGCTCCTCAAGAGCGTATCGGGACGGGCCGCGAGTGCAGGAACAGATTACTTCGAGGGAGATGTGTCTGCCGGGGGATCGACCCAGTACTCGCTGCGCGCGTCGATGCGCAGGCCCGGACGGTTGTTGAGCTCGACGGTGAGGGCGTGCAGACCGGGGTGCGGCGACTGAGGACGGAAGGTGAGCACGTAGCGGTTGGGGACGTCGTTGCTGAGCGTGAAGAGATGGCTGCGAAGAGACTTGGGATCCTTGAAGCTGAAGTACTCGCCGCCGCTGAGATGAGCGCAGGTTTCGGGGACGTTTTTGCGCAGGCTGTTGCGGGTGGCGATCTCTACCATGCGGGCGAGGCGAAGCGGAGGGAGAAGCTCGGCGATGCAGTCGAAGTTCTGTTCCGCGCGCGACTCTTTTGTTGCGGGATCGGCGTTCGGGTCGTTGCTGAAGCAGCCGTGCGGCGGGCCGGGCGGCAGCGGCGGCGCGTACACGTAGCCGAACTTTTTCGCTTCGTCCTTGAGCTGGGATTTCGTGCTGGGGAAGGAGAACGCGTAGATGGACGTGTTGGTGTCGCTGAGGGCATGGAGAGCGGCGGTGAGGTCGATATGGCTGGTCTGGTCGATGGTTTCGCTGAGCAGGAGGATGGCGCGGCGATACTGCGGCGGTTCTTTGCGCAGCAGGTTGGTGGCGAAGTTCATCGCGTCGAGGATGGAGGCGCCGTTGTCGCCGGATTCGATGCGGTTAAGCTCGGCGATGATTTTGCTGGTGTCGGAGGTGAAGCCGTGGAGGAGCTCGGGCTCGCTGTCGAAGTCGACGATGGAGATGCGGTGTGGAACGTTGCCGACGATGTTGTCGAGCAATGGGCCGAGGCCATGGTAGGCGTCGAGATAGTGGATGCCGTCGCCGCCGACCTGAACGACGACCACCAGCGCGAGTGGCTGGGAGTCGGTGTCTTCTTCCAGCTGGAGCTTCTGCGGGATGCCGTCGTCTTTGACGGTGAAGTCGTCGGCTTTGAGGGTGAATACGAGATCGCCGGATTTGGTCTTGACCAGCGCAGGGACAACAACTAGCGAGGAGCTCACCGTGATGGTCGCGGCCGGATTGGCCTCCGATGAGGGTGTGGTCTGAGCAGGGGCCTGGGTTTGCGCGAGGATTGCCGGGGTCGCGAGCAGGATCAGGAAAGGGAGCAGGCGCATGACGGTCTCAGTGTATCCAGACGTGCCGAGCGCCGGTTCCGTCTCAGGCAGCCGCGAATGGCGCGAGAACGGGAGAAAATGGAGGCATGGATGGAGTGCGTCTGGATAAGTGGCTGTGGGCGGCGCGGTTCTTTAAGACGAGGGCGCTGGCGGCGCGTGCGTGCGAGTTGGGGCGCGTGATGAGCAAGGGACAACCGATGAAGCCCGCGCGGGAGTTGCACGCCGGCAGTGAGCTGATGATTACGACGGAGGGTGGACAGTTTCAGGTGGAGGTGCTTGGGCTGAGCGAGACGCGCGGACCGGCGGCGGTCGCGCAAGCGCTCTATCGCGAGTCGGACGCGAGCAAAGCGGCGCGCGCCAAGGCGGCGGAGGAGCGCAAGGCGATGGCGGCGTGGGAGCGTCTGCCGGACAGCAGGCCCGACAAGCGCGATCGCAGGACGCTGTCTCGGTTGCGTGGCCGATATTAGAAGGGCAGTAGGGCGGTCCTGCGGCCGGACGCGCTACGATTAAGTGTTTGCGCCGAGCGCGCGGGACGGAACAAGAAGTTGGGGAGAGACGCTATCAATACATTGCCTCGCACGATGCAAGCCCTGGTGAAGACAGCCGCCGCGCCCGGCATGGAGATGCGCGAGGTTCCGGTGCCGCAGATTGGACCGACGGATGTGCTGATTGCGGTGGAGACTGCGTCCGTGTGCGGCACGGACCTGCACATTTATCACTGGGATGAGTGGGCGCAGAACCGCATCAAGCCGCCGTATACGCCGGGGCATGAGTTCTGCGGAACGATCGCGACCGTGGGCGAGTTGGTCGACGGATTAGCGGTGGGTGATTTTGTCTCCGCGGAGATGCACATTGCGTGCGGGCATTGCCTGCAGTGCCGCACAGGACAGGCGCACGTATGCCAGTTCGTGAAGATTCTGGGTGTGGACGATGATGGTGCCTTCGCAGATTATGTGCGCATCCCGGCGGCGAACGTGTGGAAGCTTTCGCCGGAGATTCCGCGCGATTTTGGATCATTGTTTGATCCGTTTGGGAACGCGGTGCATACAGCGCTCTCGGGACCGATCGCGGCGCAGACGGTTGCGGTGACAGGTTGTGGGCCCATCGGGCTCTTTTCTATTGCGATTGCGAAGGCTTGCGGAGCCTCGCGCGTGTTTGCGATCGAGCCGAATGCGAATCGGCGTGAGCTGGCGCGGCGCATGGGAGCGGATGTGCTGCTCGATCCTTCGGCGGAAGATGTCGAGGCGAAGGTGAAGGCGGAGACGGATGGAAACGGCGTGGATGTGCTGCTGGAGATGTCAGGGCATCCGGCGGCGATTCGTCAAGGATTTGCGCTGCTGCGGAATGGCGGGCGCGCGTCGCTGCTGGGGCTGCCGTCGAAGCCGTTTGAGCTGGACATCGCGAATGCGATTATCTTCAAGGGCGCGATGGTGCATGGCATCAACGGGCGCAAGATGTACGAGACGTGGTTCCAGGCGGAGGCGTTGATGCGCAATCCTCACGTTGACCTGACCCCGGTGATTACACATCGGCTGCCGCTTGCGCAGTTTGATCAGGCGATGAAGCTGCTGGAGTCCGGCGAAGCAAGCAAGATTCTGCTGCAGGTTCGTAAGTGAGGCGCTAGAACGATGGACCGCGCGACTGCCTACTCGCTGACGCAGCATTACAGGTATGGCGTTGTGTCGAGTGTCTCGGCAGGCGGAGTGCCGCAGTCGGCGATCGTTGGAATTGCGATCATGCCGGAGCTGGAGATCATCTTCGATACGCTGAGCTCGACGCGGAAGTACGCGAACCTCA
>DASYBN010000365.1:0-10335 GCA_036500785.1 Acidobacteriaceae bacterium | reverse complement strand
ACGGATGCGGCGCACATTGAGCGGCTGGCCGCGGTTGTGGATGCGAAGATGCGCGCGGTGTCGGCGCAGGGAACGACGGTGGATTCGCTGCGTGTGGCGGTGCTGGCAGCGCTGAATATCGCCGATGAGCTGACGGCGCTGCGTGCGCGGTATGACGCGTTGGCGGGGAGCCTGAACCAGCAGCAGACGAGCGTGCGATCGCGCGCGGGGTCGTTGATGGGCATGCTGGATGAGGTGTTGGAAGAGCGTCGAGCGGGTTAAGCGCAGCTTTCATCTTTTGAAAAATAGGTCTTGATGCGGGCACGGGATGCCGCGATGATGGGGAGCGAACTCTTGAGGGGCTCTCCTTATGCGCATGGCTTGTGGCTTGATCGCCGCCGGTTTCGTCCTTCTTTTTGCGCCCGTTGCATTGGCACAGGCCGCACCTGCGAGTGCGGCGCCTGCTGATGCGAAGCCGTATATGGCGAATCCGAAGTGGATGGCGGCGATGCGCGAAGGCCAGGGGTATCTCAAGAAGCGTCAGCCGGATTTCGCGAAGGATGCCTTCAACAAGGCGAACAAGATTGCGGGCGAGCCGTGCTGGGAGTGCCTGGATTGGCTGCTGACCGCGCAAATTGCCGAGGGCAATTACAAGGCGGCGATTGAAACGACGGAGAAGCTACAGGAGATGGCGACCACGCCGATCCAGCGGTCGTCCGTGGAGTACAGGCGCGGCGATGTGATTCTGCTGAAGGCGGGCGATAAGCCGAAGCCGGAGCAACTCGAGCAGGCGCATGAGGCGTTTCAGCAGGCGCTGAAGGACTATCCGAAGAATTTGCCGGCGATGTTCCGCGATGGCGAGACGCTGGCGCGGATGGGGAAGATGGACGAGGCGAAGACGTGCTTCGCGGAGTGCGCGGGGCTTGCCAAGCCGACCGATCCGGCGCGGCTGCGCGCGCAGCACTTCGCCGCGGACCCGGCGTTGTCGCTCGAGAAGCGTGCGCCGGCGTTCGAGGTGACGGCGCTGGATGGAACGCGGTTCAATCTGGATGCGATGGGCGGGCGCGTGGTGCTGATTGACTTTTGGGCGACGTGGTGCGGCCCATGCAATGAAGAGCTGCCGCACGTGAAGCGAATTGCGAAGGAGTTTGCGAGCGAGCCGCTGGTCATCATCAGCGTGAGCTGGGACGGGGACGATGCGAAGTGGCGGCAGTTCATCACGAAGAACGAGATGACGTGGACGCAGTATCGCGATGCAGACCACTCGCTGTCGAACGCGTTCGGCGTGAATGCGATTCCGCACTACTTCACGATTGATTCGGATGGTGTGCTGACTGCGGAGATGCTGGGCGAGGGATCGGACGTGGAAGGCAAGCTGAAGAAGCTGCTGGCAAAGGCGCGTGAGGCGCAGAAGCAGCGGATGGAAGCTGCTGCCGCTGCGCCTGGCGGCCAATAAGCGGAATGACAAAAGCAGTGAAGCGTTAGCGGTTGAGGTCGTGCAGGGTCTGTCCGGCGGCCTGCGCGAATTTGCCGGCGCCCTCTTTGACGTTGCCGGCGACGCGGTCGGCGGTGCCCTCGTCTGCGAGATCGGGATTGCCGGTGAGGTTGCCGAGGCCTTCTTTCACGCGGCCGGCGATGTTGCTGCCGAGGCCGGTGGCGCGTTGCTTTGTGCCCCAGCCGACGGCGTTGCGCGCCGCGTCTTCGAGATTGTCCGAGCCGGTGGCGTACTCCGGTCCGGGAGCATTGGCGATCAGGTAGACCGCGAGTCCGACGCCGACACCAGCGGCAAGCCATGCAATGGTCTTCATAGCATTCTTCCTCCTTGGGTTCAGATGCGGTATGCGTCGGCCGAGTGCACCGGTTGACGTTAGTTGCCTAGAATCAGAGATGTGAGCGGAGCGGCGAAGCGCAGGGTGGACGTGGTGGTGCTCGGCGCAGGGGCCGCGGGGATGATGGCGGCGCTGGAGGCGGGCCGGCGCGGGCGGCGTGTTCTGCTGCTGGACCATAATGAGCGGCCGGCGCGGAAGATTCTGATCTCCGGCGGCGGGCGATGCAATTTCACGAATGTCCATACGCGCGCGGAGAGCTTTCTCAGCGATAACCCGCACTTTGCGCGATCGGCGCTGGCGAGGTATACGCCGGCGGAGTTCATCGCACTGGTGGAGCGGCATGGCATTGCGTATCACGAAAAGACGCTGGGGCAACTGTTCTGCGATGGATCGGCGCAGCAGATTGTGACGATGCTGGAGCGCGAATGCGGCGCGGCCGGAGTGGAGATGCGCTGCGGCGTGCGTGTGTCTGCTGTCGAGCGAACTGCTGGTGCGGGAGAGGCAGAGCGGGCGCGGTTTGTGGTGGAGACGACAGTGGGCACGATCCTGTGCGAGGCCGTGGTGATTGCGACCGGCGGGCTGTCGATTCCGAAGATGGGAGCGACGGGATTTGGATATGACGTCGCGCGGCAGTTTGAGCATGCGATTGTTGAGCCACGGCCGGCGCTGGTGCCGCTGGTGTTTGCGGCGGAGGATCGCGAACAGTGGTGCGATCTTGCGGGCGTGTCGGCGGAGGTGGTTGCGCAGGCGGAGATGCAGGCGAAGAATCCGCGGCAGCGTGTGCCGGAGTTTCGCGAGAAGCTGCTGATCACGCATCGTGGCGTGAGCGGGCCGGCAGTGCTGCAGGTCTCGTCGTACTGGCGGCCGGGGAAGCAGGTGAGATTCGATTTGGCGCCGGGGCGTGAGGTGTTTGCAGCATTGCGTGGGAAGAATGCGCGACGTGATGCGGCGGCGGCGCAGGCTGCGTTGCGCGAGGTGCTGCCGGCGCGCATGGCGGAGCGATGGGTGGAGCTCGCGACAGAGAGTGCGGACTGGACGAACGCGGGGCTTGAACAGTTAGAGCGCGCAGTGCACGAGTGGAGCGTGCGGCCGGAGGGCACGGAAGGATTTGCGAAGGCGGAGGTTACCGCCGGCGGCATTGATACGCGCGAGCTGGACGCACGCACGATGGAGAGCCGGCGCGTGCCAGGGCTCTACTTCATCGGCGAGGTGGTGGATGTGACGGGCTGGCTGGGTGGTTACAACTTCCAGTGGGCGTGGGCCAGCGGCGTGAGCGCCGGCGGGGCGGCGTAAGCGTGCTGCTGGAGAAGTCTTCTACCGCATCACTTGCTACTGGGCTTCTTACTGGACGATGAGCGTGAGATTCACGCTGCGCGTGAGACCGGCGGCCGATGCGCTGACCGTGAGCGTGTAGGTGCCGGAGGGCGTGGGCGAGGACAGGTTTCCGCCGCTGCCGAGACCGGGAATCGTGCGCGATGATCCGCAACCTGTGGCGCAGGTGAGCGCGGCGAGCGAGACAATTGCGAGCAGGAGCGGTTTGAGTCTGCGCTTTCTTGCGGCGCAGGCCAGCGGGAGAATCAACAGCGCAAGCACTGCGGGAGAGCGGTGCGACGGCAGCGATTGCGAGTGCGAGAGGCTCGCGGTGGTCTGCGACTGGCCGGTCTGGACTGTTGCGGAGATCGTGGACGTTCCGCCGAGGTTTGCGGTCGCGGGTGTGACGGTGCACGTGCTGTTGGCGGGAGCACCGGAGCACGCGAGTGCAACCGTGCCGGAGAGCCCTTGCAGCGAGCTGAGCAGGAGCGGATAGGTTGCGGTCGAGCTGCTGGCGACCGTGATGCTCGATGGGCCGTTAGTGGCGATCGTGTAGTCGATGCCCGTGCCGGTGAGGTTCGTAGTTTGCGTGCCGGTGGGTGCGTCGTCGGTGAGAGTGAGTGTGCCGTTGAGCGCGCCAGCAGCGGTCGGTGAAAAGACGACAACGAGATTGCAGCTGGATGCGGGCGCGAGTGCGGCGCCGCATGTGGACGACGCGACCATGAAGCCTGCACTCAGGCCGGTGTTGGCAATGTGCAGCGTGAGGCCGCCGTTGTTGGTGAGCGTGAGCGTCTGCGCGGGAGCGGACAGGCCAACGCCGGTTGCGGGAAAGCTGAGCGACGTGGGGCTGAGCGACACGCCCGGCGGCGCAACGCCAGTGCCGCTGAGCGCGACGGTCTGCGAACGGAACTGATCCGTGACGGTGAGGGTTGCGGTGCGCGCGCCGATCGCCGAGGGAACGAACGCGACCGAAATGGCGCAGGTGGAGTGCGGATTGAGCGACGCACCGCAGGCGCTGGTCGCGATGAAGTCGCCGGGGGTGACGAATGCGGTGATCAGCGTGAGCGCGACGTCGCCGTTGTTGGTGAGCGTGACCTGCTGTGCGGTGCTGGTGGTTCCAATGGCTTGTTGAACGAAGCCGAGCGAGGCAGGCGCGAGTGTGTCGGTGGCGGGTGCGTTGCCGGTGCCGGTGAGCGGCGCGGTCTGCGTGCCTGCGCTGTCGGTGATGGTGAGCACGCCCGAGCGCGTGCCGCTCGCCGTGGGGGTGAAGGTGATGGAGACAGAGCAGGCGGTCTGCGGGGCGAGCGTTGTGCCGCAGGTGTTGGCGGCGATGGCGAAGTCGCCGCTGATGGTGGGCGTTGACAGGGTTGCGGGATTCGCGCCGGTGTTGGCGACGGTGATGATCTGCGGAGCGGCAGTTTGATTCACCACGGTTGCTGGAAACGAGAGCGAGGCTGGCGTGAGCACGATGGCTGCGGGTGCAGTCGCGGTGCCGTTGAGAGAGACGGTCGCCTGACCTCCGGGGATGTTGGCGTACAGCGTGAGCTGCCCCGAGCGCGCGCCGGTCTGCGTGGGCGCGAAGCTGACGCTGACGGTGCAGGTGGCGTTGGGCGCGAGCGTCTGGCCAGCGCAGGTGTCGGTCTCGGTGAAGTCCGGGTTCAGGCTTGGGGTGATGGCGAGCGTGCTGAAGGTGACGGGCTGCGTGCCGGCGCTTGTGATGGTGACGATCTGCGCGGTGCTGACGGTGGAGACTGCCTGCGCGGTGAAGGTGAGGCTGGTGGTCGAGAGCGTGATGGCAGGCGCATTGATCGCTACTGCACTCAGCAGCGGGATTTGCCAGAGGCCGCGGCCGTAGGTTCCGGCGCGCAACATTCCGGTGCGGCCGTCGCCGGTGGGCATCTGCGGCGCGGCTTCGAGCGCGGTGACGGGAGCGTTCGGCAGGCCGGTTCCGAGGAGGCTCCAGCAGGACGACGTGCTGCAGGATGTGATGTTCTGCGTGACGAAGACGCCGTCGTCCATGGCGACGTAGATCGTGTTCGCGTCGTTGGGGTCGACGACGACGGCGTTCGCGGGTGCGGGCGGGAGGTTGGAGCTGATGTTGGTCCACGACGCGCCGGAGTTGGTGGAGCGATAGAGGTGCGGTGTGCTGCCGTAGCCCATCACGGTGGCGTAGACGGTTGCGCCGGTGGCGTCGTGCGGATCGGCGGCGATGGAGGAGATGTCGAACGCGCCGGGGTTGAACACATGCGCGTTGACGGTGTCGTTGGTGACGGACGAGCGTGCGGCATCGGTCCACGGGGTCGAAGATGATGCGGTGCTCGCGTTGGTGGTGACGAAGAGATGGCCGGCGAGGTTGACGGTGCCGCCGCTGCCGCCGTCGAATTGGCCGGCCATGCCGGCGTAGAGAACCATCGAGCCGGCGCTCTGCGCGTTGGTGGAGGTTGCGGAAGGGCCGCCGGCGGCGACGGAGCGGACCATCGCGGAGCTTGTGGTGCAGGCGCCGGCGGTGCCGTCGAACGCGGGGCTGAGCGCGTTGGCCGTGCTCCAGGTTGTGCCGCTTGCGGCAGGGCCGCGCCACACGCGGCAGGTGCCGATAAGAACGTTGGTGGTCTGCTGCGGGTCGAGCAGCGATGGGGCGTCGAGCAGCGCTTCGTCGCTGTCGACCTGGGTTGCGCCGATGGTGGCGGGTGGCAGCAGGTCGGCGGCGGTGCAGTCGGTGCCTGCGGTGCAGGCCTTGAGGTTCACGCCCGCGCCGATGGTGATGAACCAGTTTGCGGAGTCGTTCGGGTCGATCTGCGGCATGCCGCCCTCGCCTGCGGAGAGCTGCGACCACGCCCCGGAGGTGCCGGCGGCTGATGTCGCGGCGGTGCCGTTCGCGCCGAGGCCGGCGATGAGCGTTCCGGGCGCGGTTGGGTCCTGCGCGAAGCCGACGACCTCGGCGAGCGAACCTGTTGCCCCGATGGCGGCGTTGAGGTTGTCGAAGACGCTGGCGTCAGTGGCGGAGCAGGCGGGGCCGGTCTGGTTGACGCCGTCGGTCGAGCGCCAGAGACCGCCGTCGTTGCCGAGGAGAACGAGGTCGGAACCGTTGAGGAGCGAGGCTGCGATGGCATGCTGCGCGGGAGCGACGCCCGCGGGCGCATCGCATCCGTTGAGCGCGTTGGTGGTGTTGCGCAGCGTGCAGCTCGTCGATCCGGCGGCGATGGCGCAGCGGAACAGGTCGACGGTGCCGGCGAAGAGCAGCGTTCCGCTGGACGGTGCGGGCGCGGCGGCGAGGGTGAGGTTGTAGGTGCCCTGTGCGATCGCATTGCTGCCAGAGCCGATTTCGAGAGCGCCGTTGTCGATGCGTGCGGCCCAGGTGGGCGAGGTGCTCGCGCAGGAGCCGTTGGTTGCGTTGCAGAGGTCCTGCCAGAGGCCTTGGTCGATGTCGCTGGCGTCCACGGTGAGTGCGTAGAGGTCGCCGGTTGCGGGCTGCACGGCGAGCGCTCCGCGGAAGATGGGGCAGGAGGAGCTTGCCGGGGCGTTGCTGACGGTGGGCGGGCAGGCGGCGGCCGTCAGGCCGGTGCCGGGCTGATGGGTGAGGCGCGTCCAGGTCTGGCCGTCGGGCGAGCTGTAGTAGCCGTGGCCGCGAATGGCGGTGAAGAACTGCCGGCGCACAGCGTCCCAGACGACGGAGGTGGCGGGGTTTCCGGCGGCTCCGGTGCCGCTGGGCTGTGGAGCCTGCACGAGCTGCGCGCCGTCATAGATGGAGGCCATGTGCCAGGTCGCGCCGGCGTCGGCCGAGTAGTAGAGGCCGGGGATCGACGAGGAGCTCTGCGCGTTGACGATGGCGGCCTCGGGCGAGAGGGACATCGCCGCCACGACGAGCGTCGGCGTCGCTGTGCTCCAGGCCATGCCGGCGGTTGAGAGCCCTGCAAAGGTGTTGTAGTAGAAGCTTCCGCTCGAGCCCTCCTGCGCGAGCGTGGCCAGAGTCCATGTGCTGCCGCCATCGGTCGAGCGCAGAATGCCCTCGCCGTAGAGCGAGTCGGTCGCGTCGTTCGGATCGCCGGTACCGGCGAGCACCACAGGATTGGCGGCCGGCTGGACCGCAACCGCTCCGATCGAGAGCGATGGCATCGTGGCTGAGCCGGCGTTGAGGCTGAAGACGGGGAGCGTGTCGGTCAGCGGAGCGAAGGTAATGGCAGACGCCGCTCCGGCGGCGTTGGTGGACTTCCAGACGCCGCCGCCGGTGGTGCCGATGTAGACGGTGTTGCCGCTGGTGTCGTTGGGATCGAAGGCGATTGCCGTGACGCGGCCGGTCACATTTTTGTAGAGCGCGGTGAAGACGGAGCCGGGGCCTAGCGGCTGCCAGGTTGCGGTCAGGGGAGTGGGCGTGGTGGTGTGGGCGCGGACGGCAGTACGGCTGAGCAGAGCAGCCTGCTGTGCCGCGGCAAGCGCTCGTGCGACAGCAGGCGCGGAGCCGTCGGCAGTTCGGCGTTGAGCAAGGAACTGGCCGGAGCGATGCTGAGCGGCTGCGGCCGATCCGAGTTGGGCGTGTCCCACTGCGCAACAGAGTGCCAGAGCGAGGGCGGCCGCAAACCGGCGCGCGCCCGGGTATGGCGGCAGGTCGCGGCGCGTGGCCGATCGATAGCTTGCAAGACAACGCAGCGGCAAGCACAGGTCCCGAAGCCTCCACTGTATTGTTCTCGGACAGAGGATCACACTCAGACGAGAGCAAGCGGAGGCGCACTCCACGCGGGCAAAGATAAGCAGTTTCTAATCTGGCTGGGACGCCGGATAAGCGTTCTTTAACACGCGCGGTACAGGGAGTGTAGCAACCGGGGCGCTATCTCTGAACGCCCGGTCTATGCATGGATTCTGCAACTTCCGGTGGGGGCGCGACGGCGTCTTCAGTGTTAGGGTAAGTCGCGATTCAATTTGCCGCAGGATCCTCCCGTGCTCCGGGCAGAACCGGGATGCTTCGGCTCGGCCTCAGGACGACAACATTCAGAAGGGCGATCTTTATCCCTCGGCCCACTTCGTTCGCTCGCGACTCAAGATGACACGTCTCAAAATTTCGACCAAGAGCTGCTGCCGAGCCGCGCCAGCCTCATTTTTTCGGGATACGTTATGCTCCGTGGTGCACTTCGCTTGCTGTCCTGTTTTGCTACGCTCGCAGCTCTTGTCCTTGCCGGCTGCTCGAGCGGCGGCTCGGGCTCCGGCCAGAAGACTTCGCCCCCGCCTCCCACGTCACCGTACACCGCGACGTCGGTCCTGCTGCTGACGCAGAGTGCCATCTACACGTATCCGCTCTCCGGGGATGGCACGCCGGCCACAATCAACGTGACGCCGAGCTCAACGCTGACTGCGCCCAAGGGAGTCGTTTTCAGCGCGATGGCGCAGGACAGCGGGGGCAACCTCTACGTGGGTGCGTACCAGAGCACCGATGTCCTGACGCAGGAGATTCTGGTCTACGCGCCGGGAGCTTCGGGCGCCGCGACGCCCGAGCGCACGATCAGCGGCACATCGACGCAGCTCAGCACGAAGGGCGTCAGTCTTCCGGAGGACCAGCTCAACGGCATTCTTGCTCTGGCGGTCGACGGCACTGGGCAGGTCTATGCCACGGCCGGGCCGTCGATCCTTGTCTTCGCGGCGGGAGCGGACGGCAATGTTGCACCCACGCGCGTGCTCTCCGCCGTCACGTATGTCACAGCGCTCGCTGTCGATTCCGCCGGCGACCTCCTGGCTGCGAATGTCAGTTCGGATTTGTCCATCGGAGACGCTCTTGAGTTCAGTGCGACCGCGAACGGCAATGCCGCACCCACACACACTTACGGCGGGGCCGAGATGAGCTTCGCGTTCGGCCTCGATGTGGATGGCAAAGATGATGTTTATGTCTCGGACACTACGGGTGGCGGCAAGATCTACGAATACAGTCCGGACGGAACCTCTCCGATGCGCACCTTCACGACGGCGGCGAGCGCCGGCGGTGGGAGCTATGAGTCGTTCTGGGGCCTGCGCGAGGATACCTCCGGATATACGTTCGTGGCCGTCCAGCTCAGCTCGGATATGACAGGGATCCAGGTCTTCTCGCCGACGTCAAGCGGGGACAGCGCTTGCGTTACGTTCGCAACGACCACTCCGTTCGTGCGCGAACCGCAGATTCTGTTGAGGTAGCGAGTTCTCGCACAGAAGAAAATGATGCCGCGTTAGTAGCTGTGGCCGAGCACGGGGTGGGAGGTCGTAGAGCTCTGCGAGGGGTGTTCGAGCTGCTCGGGTTTGCTGGCGCCGACGAAGGGGACCGAGAGCGCCGATTGACCACCTACGTGAACAATGTTTCGTGTGTATAACGTTTGAGATCGACCCAGAGCACGGCGAAGACGGAGTGGATTGTGAGACGCCCAACATGGAAAGGGACCGCCACAGCTCTGGTCTGCGTGCTGGCCGGCGGGTTTGTTCTGTATCGATTTGCGGTGCACGCTCTGGCGTGGCATGAAGCACGATGGGCTGCGACGCAACCCGGCGCAGCAGTGCGGTTGACGCCTTTGGACCGGACGAACATGCTGAACGTCCGTTCCACGGCGGTCGAGGCTTTTGGATGGACGTTCGCAATTCCAGGCGAGCCGGTCACTCAAAATGACGGCAAGACCTTCAAGACATTTCGCGTGCCCGGGAACGGTAGTGTGGCCATCATGTTGCCAGGACCGGGTTCGGCGTCCATGTATAGACCCATGCCCACAATGCGCAAAATCTTCACGGACAGCGAACTGTCGTCAGAATTCGCCTTCACGAAGGCCGAGATTGCCGCAGAGCCCGGCGAAGTGTCGTTCTGGAATTCACGTACTCACAATGCGCGATTAATGGCGCTGATGGCGTCCAAGTCGACGTTGGCCGTCAACGCGACGGCTCTGCATCCGGTTGGCAGGGGTAGTGTTCACGGCTTTGAAGCAGTGATGCAAGCCAAGGGAACGGCCTTTCATATCCATCTGTACGACTCCCGCGATCACCGGATTGAGCTTCTTTGCCGCGCGCCGACCGACGTCGATCCGCAGGCGTGGATGAACGCGATTCTCGCCAGCATCCAGCCGCCCAATGTTCAGTCTGCTACTCAGTAGCTATGGCCGAGCACGGGGTGCGGTTCGTAGAGTTCTTCAAGGCGCTTGATCTCGTCCTCGCTGAGCTTGAGCTGGAGGGCGGCGAGCGCGTCCTCGAGGTGTTCGGGCTTGCTGGCGCCGATGAT
>DASYBN010000364.1:0-7415 GCA_036500785.1 Acidobacteriaceae bacterium | reverse complement strand
GTTTACGACGCTGGAGGCCTGGAAGAACGGCACGGCGTTTGTCGACTCGCGCAATCTGATGCACGCCGAGCTGCTGCGGCACAACCAGCCCGCGCGCGAGTGGCTGGCGCTGAATGATGTGGTGCTCGCGAAAGGCGCGATCGCGCGCATGGGCGAGTTCATGATCGAACTCGATGGCGAGTTTGTGGCGCGGTTTCGCGCGGATGGCGTGATCGTTTCGACACCGACGGGATCGACGGCGTACACGCTCGCGGCGGATGGGCCGATTCTGATTCCATCGCTGGACGCGATGGTGCTGACGGCGATTTGCCCGCACTTGCTGACGATTCGGCCGATTGTTGTGCCGGGGAAGGCGGAGATCACGGTCACGGTGGACGTGGTGCCGCACGAGACGTATCTGACGGTCGATGGGCAGGAGGCGGTGGAGCTGCTGCTGAATGACAAGATCCGCTGCCGGCGGTCGGAGCGCTGCGTGAGACTGCTGCGGCTGCATCCGAACGGCATCTTCAACGTGCTGCGATCGAAGCTGAGCTGGGGAGAGCGCTAGGCACCTGCGGTGCGGCCGACGCCTTCGGCTCGCCATCCTGAGCGGTAATGAAATTGATTTTTGGGGAGAAGTGGTGCGCCCGGAGCGAGTCGAACGCCCGACCTACTGGTTCGTAGCCAGTTGCTCTATCCACTGAGCTACGGGCGCACATTGCGAAGAGTGCAACCTAGTCAGGATACAAGATATTGGACCGTCGGCGCAAGCACCTGCGGTGCGGGCATTGCATGCAGCCGATGCCTTCGGGCATTGCATGCGGCGGACGCCTTCGGCGTGGAGCGACGAGGACTTGGTGATGGTTCTAGGTGGTGGTGGGTTGTGGTTCGGGCGCGGGTTGCAGCGGAACGAGTGAGACGCGCTCGACGATGTCGAGACCGGAGCGGCGCAGAAGGGCATGTACGGTGGGCTCGGTGAGGCGCGTGGCATCGTATTCCAGGCGAACGGTGCGTGCGGCTTCGTCGAACACCAGGCCGCGGATGCCGTAGACCTCGCGAATGCGACTGAGCGCCATCATGGCGGCCTCGGTCGGCGGCACGCCGTAGCGATACATCACATCCAGCTGCGTCATAGGGCTATTTTACCAAGTGGGATGGGCTTCAAGAGGCGAGCTTTTTGAGGTAGCCCTCGATCTCGGGGCTGGTCCAATCCTGCGCGCCGATGAATTTGCGGCGGATGAAGCCTTTCTTGTCGATGACATAGGTTTCGGGGAAGCGGAAGGTGCCGTACATGGCGTTGGAACGCTGGGCGTCGTCGCGCACGGTCAGGAGCGAGACGGAGTGCTGTTTGAGGAAGCGTTCGTAGGCGGCGCCGTCCTCGTCGGTGGAGACGGCGATGATGTGGATGCCGGGGAGATCGCGCTGCATCTGTTCGAGGCTGGGCAGCTCCTCGATGCAGGGAGCGCACCAGCTGGCCCAGAAGTTCAGCACGACGACCTGGCCGCGGAGGCTGCTGAGATTTACGGCGTGCTCGCCGTCGTTGAGTGCGAAGACCGGCGCGCGGGTGCCGATTTGTTCGGGGTGGCTGCCGCGGTCGCATCCTGTTGCGAGTAGCAAGATGAGCGCGGCGGCGGCAGAGGCGATACGGCGCCGTTTCGAAGGCGCGCTCGGGCAATTGACCATCCTTCCTATAATACGAACCAGTGTCCGACCGGCCCAACTCCGACCAGCCAAAGCTCAGTCCTATTCTCGGCCTTCCGGTCGATGAGGAGCCGTTGCGCGCGGCTGTGCCGGGCGCCAGCGGTGCGCCGGCGAAGACACCGCTGGGTGAAGAGATACGCTTCGAGCTGAGCGTGATCGTTCCGGCGCGCAATGAGGAGAAGAATCTTGGTGCGTGCCTGGAGAGCCTGTTGGTGCAGGGATCGACGCTGTTTCCGCTGGGCACGGACTGGGAGCTGATTGTGGTCGATGACCACTCGACGGATGGCACGCGCGCGATTGCTGAAGCGGCCGCGGCGAATCATGTCGGCGTGCGGGTGCTGGAGGCGCCGGAGTTTGGTGCGGCCGAAGGTGCGTTTACGGGCAAGACGAACGCGTGCTGGACTGGAGCGCAGCATGCGCGAGGGCGGTGGCTGCTGTTCACGGATGCCGACACGCTGCACGAGCCGAACGATCTTCGTCATGCGTTGCATGAGGCAGAGAAGTACCATGTGGTGCTGCTCTCGTATTCGCCGCGGCAGATCGTTAGCGGTCTGGCGCAACGCACGCTGATGCCGCTGATCTTTTCGGAGCTAGCGAGTGTGTATCCCACGAGCGAGGTCAATGATCCGGACAAGCGAACGGCCGCGGCGAATGGGCAGTTTCTGCTGGTGGAGCGTGGCGCGTACTTTGCGATTGGAGGGCACCGCGCCGTGGGCGGATCGGTGCTGGAGGACGTGGACCTGGCGTGGAACATGAAGCGTGCCAAGCGGGCGATCCGGTTCCGCTACGCTCCGGATGCGCTGAGCACGCGGATGTATCGCGGGCTTCACGACATGGTCGAAGGATGGACGAAAAACCTCGCGCTGCTGTTTCCGCACGCGCTGCGGCTGGCGGCGTGGAGATTGCTGGATATTGTTTTATTCCTGCTGCCGGTGCTGCTGTGGATGTTGCCGTACCTGGTGCTCTGGCAGCGCGCTGCGATCGTTTTGTTGTGGCTGCGCACCGTGATCCGCTTCTACACGCGTGTGGCGCGGTCGCACTTCGGGTTCGTGAACTGCGCGCTATCGGTGCTCGGGCTGCCGCTGTTTATAGCGCTGCTGTTGCGCAGCTGGATGCAGCACCACGTGTTTCACACGGTTGGATGGAAGGGAAGACAGTACAAGACGGGTCGATGAAGTTGCGTCCGGTGCGGCTCGCGCGCATCTCACTCCTCAGGTGAATTGATTCAGTTCATAGATGGACCGGTTGATTTCTTAATCGTTAGACTTGAGCTTCCTTATGATTCTGCTGACGCGCAAAGCCGAGTTTTCTGCCGCACACTTCTACTTCAATCCAGCGTGGAGCGAAGAGGAGAACGAGCGCGTTTTCGGGAAATGCGCGAATCGCCAGGGGCATGGCCACAATTACACGCTTGAGGTGACGGTTGCAGGCGAGCCGGATCCGGTGTCGGGGTTCGTTGTTGATCTGAAGCAGCTCAAAGATATTTTGGAGCGCGAGGTGCTCTCGGTCTACGACCATCGCCACCTGAATTTCGAGGTGCCTGAGTTTGCGGGCGCTGTTCCGACGACCGAGAACATTGCGATTGCGATCTGGCACAGGCTGGACGGCAGGATTCCGAATGCGAAGCTGCATCGCGTGCGAGTGTATGAGATGCCTGATCTATTCGCGGACTTCTACGGAGAGGGCGCATGAACGCCAGGCCGCGCGTGCATCTTTCCCGTCGATATCATTTCGTTGCATCGCATCGCTTGCACGCAGATGCGATCTCTCCGGAGGAGAACCGCGCAATCTTCGGCAAGTGCAATAACCCGCATGGACACGGGCACAACTACACTGTGCAGATCACGCTGGCGGGAGCGGTGGATACTGCGACGGGTATGGTGACGAACCTTGCTGATCTGGACGCCTTCGCCGCACGCGAGCTGGCGCGCTTCGACCACGCGAACCTGAACACGCTGGAATGCTTTCGCGATCTTGTGCCCACGACGGAGAACCTGGCGATCGAGATCTGGCGCATCTTCACCGAATACGGGGCCGAAAGTCCGCACGTGACGCTCGAGCATGTGCGTGTGGAAGAGACGAGCAACAATTCGATCGACTATTTTGGGGCCGGAGAGCACTCACTTACATCAACTGCGAGACTGTAGGCAGCACACTATGACGACGAAGCCACCTGTAGAAAAGCCAACCCCTGAACGCCCCGGAGACACCCCTGCACGACGTGCCGAGGAGGCAGCGCACGTTCCATTGGGCGATGCCACCGTGCCGCAGATTTATTCCGAGCTGCTGCGCCGCATTGGTGAAGATCCTGCGCGGGACGGCCTGCTGAGAACGCCGGAGCGAATGGAGAAGGCAATGGCGTTTCTAACGCGGGGCTACGGGCAGACTGTGGAGAGTGTGCTGCACGAGGCGTTGTTTGATGTTGATTATGACGAGATGGTGATCGTCAAGGACATTGAATTTTACTCGCTATGCGAGCACCATCTGCTGCCGTTTTTCGGCAGGGCGCACGTCGCGTATCTTCCGGATAAGAAGGTCATCGGGCTGAGCAAGGTCGCGAGGATTGTTGATCTGTTCGCGCGACGTCTGCAGGTGCAGGAGCGGCTGACGCAGCAGATTGCCGAGGCCATTAACGACGCTGTGCATCCGCAGGGAGTGGGCGTGGTGCTCGAAGGGCAACACCTTTGCATGATGATGCGCGGCGTGGAGAAGCAAGGATCGCATACGGTCACGAGCTCGATGCTGGGCGTGTTCAAGACGCAGATGCAGACGCGCAGTGAGTTCCTTTCGCTGATCGATGCGCGTGTGTCCGGCCGCTAGAGGTGGCGATGAACGGGCTGCTCATCATTGATAAGCCTGCGGGGATGACGTCGCACGATGTTGTCTCGATTGTCCGGCGCGCCACGGGCGAGCGCAGTGTGGGCCATCTTGGCACGCTGGATCCGATGGCGACAGGCGTGCTTCCGCTGCTGCTTGGCAAATACACACGGCTGGCGCAGTTTTTCGGCGACTCGGAGAAGTACTACGCGGGGACAATCCGGTTCGGGTTTGCGACCGACACGTTCGATGCAGAGGGCGAGCCGACCGGTGAGGCTGCTCCGCTGACGCTCACGCTCGACGAGCTGCGCGCGTGCGCTGCGCGGTTTCAGGGAACGATCGATCAGGTCCCGCCGGTGTACTCAGCGAAGAAGATTGGCGGCGTTCCGGCGCATAAGCTCGCGCGCGCCGGCAAGGATGTGCCTGTGAAGCCGGCGCGCATCACGATCCATGAGTTCACGCTCGATTCGCTTGACGGAGAGATGGCGCAATTCACGATGCACGTCTCTGCCGGAGGATATGTGCGCTCGGTAGCGCATGAGCTGGGTCAGCTTGCCGGTTGCGGAGCGCATCTGGCATCGCTGCGCCGCACGCGTGCGGGTCAGTTCACGCTTGATCAGGCGATGACAGTGGATGAGCTGAAGTCGCGCGACATGGCGGAGATCGCGATGCGACTTCCGCATCCGCGCACGATTTTGCCGGAGATGCCGTCGGTGATTGTGGATGAGGCCACGGCGGGACGCGTGCGCAACGGGATGCAGGTGAATGTGCAGGAGCTCTCGAGCGCGCCGCTTGTGAAGATCTTTTCGGGGCCGCGTGAACTGCTGTGTGTGGCGCGCAGGGTTGCAGGTACGCTGGTGCATCCGATTGTCGTGCTTGGGTGACGGACTACTTCTTCAGCATTGGCTGGATCAGCTTCTCGACATTCACTGCGACCTGTTTGGCGCCCTGCGCGGTCGGATGAACGCCATCGGCCTGGATGAATCCGTCGACGCCGTAGACATCCTGCAGAAGGAAGGGCAGCAGCGGAACGCGAAACTGCTTTGCCAGAGCTGGATACATCGCATCGAAGCGGCCGATGTAGTCACCGCCGTACTGCGGCGGAAGCGAGATGCCGGCGAGCGCGACCCTGGCGCCGTTGTGCTGCAACTGCTGGATCATCGTGGCGAGGTTCTGCTTGGTGTTGTCGACGGGTAGACCGCGCAGGCCGTCGTTGCCGCCGAATTCGAGGACGACAATCTGCGGCTTATGTGCGAGCACCTGGTGGACGCGCTCGAGTCCGTCCTTGGTGGTCGCGCCGCTGACGCCCTCGTTGACGACTCGATAGTGATAGCCGGCGGCGTCGAGCATTCGCTGCAGATCGGCCGGGTAGCTGGCCACGCGGTCGATGCCGTAGCCGGCGGTGAGGCTGTCTCCGAAGCAGACGATGACGGGCCGCGAATCGGGAACGGTCGCAGCGGTATCGGGGCGGCCGTTTGGCTCGTGCAGCGCTGCGGCGTAGACGTGTACGGGCGCGCGGTCGGTGATGAGACGCACCGATGCCAGCAGCCCAGCTAAGATGAGAACTAAATCGAGTCGCAGGCCGTATCTGTTCACAGGGTTAATCTTACCGAGAGGCCAATCTTTGCTCCCGCATTCCCCTTCCATTTCTTCCGATGCTGTTATGACGCCGATGGTCGCTGTTGAAGGGTTGCGAAAATCCCTCCGCACGGGATCGACAACCGTTGACATTCTTCGCGGGCTGGACTTCATGGTCGCGCGCGGCGAGTTTGTGGCCATCATGGGCGCGTCGGGCTCCGGCAAGTCGACGCTGCTGGGGCTGCTCGCGGGGCTCGACAATCCGAGCTCAGGGGACGTGAGGTGGCAGGGAAAGGCGATCAGCTATCTTCCCGAGAACGAGCTGGCGCAGTTGCGTGGTCGGACGATCGGGTTCGTGTTTCAGAGCTATCAGCTGATCCCCACGTTGACGGCGCTTGAGAATGTGTTGCTGCCGTATGAGTTGAATGCGGAGGCGGGGTCTCGGCGGGAGGGCGTGGAGCGGGCGCGGCAGCTGCTTGCGTCGGTGGGGCTGAGTGAGCGGCTGGATCATTATCCCGTGCAGCTGTCGGGGGGCGAGCAGCAACGGGTAGCGCTGGCGCGCGCGTTTATGCTGCGGCCGCCGATTGTGCTTGCGGATGAGCCGACGGGGAATCTGGATTCGGTGAACGGGCAGCATGTGCTCGATCTGCTGCTGGAGCTGAATCGCGCGGAGGGCACCACGCTGGTGCTCGTCACGCATGATCCGGCGTTGGCGGCTCATGCGTCGCGGCGAATTCTGTTGCGCGATGGCGAGATTGTGGGCGACGAGCGCAATGGCGCCGCGCGCGCGGCGGAGCGCTGATGGCGGCGCTTTCGTACTCGACCGCAGCGCGGATCGCGACACGCGAGCTGCGGAGTTCGCCGGGAAAATTTGCGTTTGTGCTGCTGTCGGTTGCGATCGGAGTCGCTGCGCTGACGGGTGTGCGGGGGTTCTCGGCGGCGTTTCGCTCGATGCTCCTGCTGCGAGCGCGCAGCATCATGGCGGCGGACATCGCAGCACGCATGAGCGATCCGCCAACGGCGGCGGAGCAGGCTCGCATCATCGCGCTGCCGGGCCTTGAGCAGACAGAGGTGACGGAGATGCTCTCGATGGCGTCTTCGACGACGTCGCTGGATCCACTTCTGGTGGCGTTGAAGGCTGTGGATCCTGCGAAGTATCCGTTCTACGGAAACGTTGTGCTTGAGCCTGCGGTGCCTCTGCGCGATGCGCTGACCGACTCTTCGGTCGCGGTGGGCGATGATCTTCTGCTTCGGCTTCACCTGAAGCCGGGGGATGCGATCAAACTTGGCAATCGCACGTTCCGGATTGCTGCGGTTGTCACGGATGAGCCGGATCGTCT
>DASYBN010000363.1:0-3760 GCA_036500785.1 Acidobacteriaceae bacterium | reverse complement strand
AGCGGTTGGTGAGGTCGATGGTGAGGACCGAGCCGCGGCCGTGCGTGACGGTGGACGTGCCGTGGTTGTGGAGCTTCTCATCGTTGTGGGCGCGGATGTCGCGGCCGGGGAAGACCTCTTCGAGGTGGCGCATCATCGGCGGATCGATGGACATGAGGTCCTCGAAGTGTCCGTGGATGGGGCAGTCCTTGACCATGAGGATCTGGCCGTCGCGCTCGATGATCTGGGCTTTGATTTCGCCGACCTTCTCGTTGAGAAGGATCTCGTGCGGCAGCTTGCCGTCGATGATCTGCTGGCGGATCTCAGGGATGCACTTGGGGCAGAGGGAGTCTGTGGTGCGGGGCCAGCCGAGGGGCGGCTTTTCCTTCTGGTAGCTCTTGAGGAGCGGCTTGTCGGACCACTTCGGCGTGAAGCTTTTGTTGGGGCTGATGGAGTTCAGCTTGTCAAAGACTACCCAGCTCGCGCGCGCTCCGAGCACTACACCTTTTTCGAGGAGCTTAATCGCTTTGCCCATTTGTTCGTCTCTCCTGAGAAGACTTGTTGCAGCGGTCGTGCAGAGTTTCTGCTGCCCGTTCACGGCGGGTTGTGCCCGCTTCGTCGTACCGGCCCGGTATCGGTGATAACTTCTGGCCCGAGAGGGACATCCGACAGTTCTTAAGACGCCCGCAACGCTACTGAGCGTACCGTTTTGGTGGCCCAAAGTCGCCATATCCACAGCGAACGGCGAAATCGTGCAGCGAATGGTAACGTGACGGGGCTGTTGAGCAAATCCGGGCGGGGGTTGCGGCACGCCTGAAGCCGTGCGGAACTGCTTCGGTCAGCACTGGGGACGTTCGAGGCCACTCGGCAGAGGCAAAGACAAAAGCAAATACGGGGATCCTTCGACTTCGCGTCACGTGCGTGACGCTTCGCTCAGGATGACAGTGTGTGGGTTGGGGGGTTCTTCTCTGGTGGCAGTGTGTGGGTGGCGAGGGCTCTTCGCTCTGCGTGGCAGTGTTGTGGGTGGCGGCGCGCTATTCGGTGATGGTGGCTCCGTTGGGAATTGCAGGCGGGGCTGTGCCGCGAACGCTCTGGATAAAGAGCGGCACCTCTTTTTCGAGGAGGTCCGGGCGGTCGATCATCACGTAGTGACCGCTTCCTGTGGCGATGATCTGCCGGCTGTTGGTGGAGAGGCTCTTCAGGTTGGACTGCATCCCGCTCCAGGCCTTCTGTGCCGCTATGTCCGAAGGGGCAGGGTGCGGAGGAAGTTGTTTTGCGGGGTCGTGCGAGATCACAAGGATTGGGATGTTGCCGTACGTGGCGGACTGGAGAACTTGCTGGCTCGAAGCATCGAAGCTGTTCAGTTCGGCTGAAACAGAGTTGAAGTGCAGGCTGCAGACGTGCTCGGCGCGGTCCTTTCTGAATGCGTAGCCGGCGTCATGGTTGCCGCCGGAACACAAGCCGATGACGCGCGGAATTCCGGAGACGAGGAGCGCATGGATCAGCGGCGCGGGTGGACCGTTGCCGACGGTGGCGAGGGCGGGGTTCTTGTCCTGGAAGGGGCTTGAGCCGTCAACGAAGATGAGGCCTGCGACTTGTGAAGGATAGTGCGACGCGTAGTCGCGAATGTAGAGCCCGGCGATGGAGTGGCCCATCAGGATGATGGGGTCGGTGACGGCGGCGTCGACGAGGAGCTGATGGAGCTCGGTGGCGATGTGGTCGGCGTCGCGAGGCGCGGGCCGGGTGTCACTCCAACCGAAGCCGGCGCGGTCATAGGAGCAGATTTCGGTGGTCTGGGCCAGCTGCGGCTGAAAATTGGCCCAGACGAGAGAGTCGTCGCCGAGGCCTGACTCGAGGACCAGCACGGGAGAGCCATGACCGATGCAGTTGATGTGCATGGTGTACTGCCCGACTTTGGCCAGCTGTCCGGCAGGCGGGTGAGAACGCGAGTAGAGGTGCACGGCGACGGCGTTGAACAGGCTGGTTGCCGCGAGGACGACCACCAGAAGGCAGGCGATCGAAAGGGCGATGCGCTCGCTGAGCCTGCGCCGCTTGGAGTGCTGTCCATTGCGAAGCGCACGGAAGCGCCGAACGGTGAAGGTGACGAACGCAAGGGCGACGATTCCAAGAACGAGCGGAAGGACAACGTAGTCAAGGTTCATCGGGTGCGGGAATTGTACGCCGGCGATTTCTGGTGGGGAGAGGACGATCTACCCGGCTACTGGCGGAGTTCGACGATGGTCGCGCCCTGGCCGCCTTCGTTGTAGGGCGGTTCGGTGACGGAGACGACGTGTGGGTGTTTGCGAAGTAGATCGCGCAGGGTGCGGCGAAGGACGCCCATGCCGACGCCATGCACGACGCGGATGCGGGGAAGGCCGGCGAGGAAGGCGCGCTCGACGAAGCGGGAGACTTCGGATTCGGCTTCGTCGGCGGTGCGGCCGATGACGTTGATCTCGGAGGAGAGAGTGTCGTCGTCGGAGCTGGTGGAGACGGTGATGTTGCCGCCGCGGCGCTTGAGGGATTCCGCGGGAGGCTCGTGGACGGGTGTGATTTCGGCGATGTCGGAGCGGGGGACGCGGGACTTCATCGCGCCGAAGCTGACTTCGAGGGAGTTGGCGTCGAGGATGCGGACGACGCGACCTTCGCGGTTAAGGGATTTGAGGCGGACGAGGTCGCCGACGCGGGGTTCGCGCGGCTGGTTGCGCTGCGTGGTGTCGCGCGGTGTGGCGCTTGATTGCGCGGTGTGTTCGGCGACGGTGGTCTGGAACTGCTCGGAGAATTCGCGGCGGAGCTGGGCGATGCGGAGGGCGGAGTCGCGCGCGATCTTCTGCGCGATTTTTTTGTCGTCGATGGATTTGACGGTGTCGCGGAGCTGGGATTCGAAGTCGCGGATGAGCGTCTCGAGTTTGCGGGCAAGTTCTTTCGTCGTCGCTTGTTGTTCGGCGCGGCCTTCCTGCTGGAGGCGCAGGCGTTCGTATTCAAGCTTGCGTTGTGTGGCGGCGAGGTCGGTTCGTTCGGCAGTGGCGGCGGTGAGTTGGGCGTGGAGCTCGTCGAGGAAGTGCGCGATGTCGGCTTGCTGGGTGGTGAGCTGGGCGCGGGCGTTGGCGACGATCGCGGGGTGGAGGCCGAGACGCGCGGCGATGTTGATGCCGGCGGAGGCGCCGGGAACACAGAGGCGCAGGTCGTAGGTGGGCGTGAGGGTGGCTTCGTCGAAGCCGACTGCAGCGTTGAGCACGCCGGCGTGGCGCGCGGCGTAGACCTTGAGCGCGGTGAGGTGCGTCGTGATGATGCTGGTGACGTGCGCGTCGAGAAAGTGCTGGGCCACAGCGACGGCGAGTGCGGCTCCTTCGTCGGGGTCGGTGGCGGAGCCGAGCTCGTCGATGAGGACGAGGGAGTTTTCGTCGGCGCGGTGGATGATGCGGTCGAGGTTGCGGATGTGCGCGGAGAAGGTGGAGAGGTTCTGCTCGATGGACTGCGCGTCGCCGATGTCGGAGAAGATGGCGGTAAAGATGGGGAGGCTCGCGGATTCGGCGGGGATGGGGATGCCGGCCTGGGCCATGATGCAGAGCAGGCCGGTGGTTTTGAGCGCGACGGATTTGCCGCCGGTGTTGGGGCCGCTGATGATCATCTGGCGCTGGTTGAGTGGGAGCGCGATGGTCATGGGGATGATGCGGGATTGGTCGGCGCGGAGGCGGAGCTCGAGGAGTGGGTGGCGGGCGGCGGTTAGGGTGAGGCTGGTGTTGAGGTCGTCCTGAGCATCGCGAAATACGGGGGTCTCTCC